>NZ_RZQE01000068.1:0-18768 GCF_004022955.1 Mesorhizobium sp. M7A.F.Ca.US.002.01.1.1
GCCTTGCCCGGCTTGAATTCGGCGATTTCCATTTCGGGGACGGCGATCAGCACTTCCTTTTCGCCGTCGACAGCGACAGTGACAACCGGCGTACCGGAACCGACCACCTGGCCAACGTCGGCGCTGACCGTGGTGACGATGCCATCCCTGTCGGCCTTGAGATCGGTATAACCGACCTGGTTCTTCGCCTGAGCCAGTGTCGAAAGGGCGGAATCACGGGTGGCGACCGCTTGGTCATAGGTCAAGGTCGCCTGTTCGAGCTGTGATTTCGGGGCAAAATTCTTGGCAAAAAGCTGCTCGGCACGCTTGCGGGCGAGTTCCACGGTCTCGACCTGCCGCTCGGCGGCATCGAGCGCTGCCTGCGCGCTCTTGACCGAAAGGTCGTAGTCAATGGGATCGATGCGGGCGAGCACATCGCCCGAGGCCACATGCTGGCCGATATCGACGAGGCGCTCGGTGATCTTGCCATTGACGCGAAATGCCAGAGCGCTCTCGGTGCGGGCCCTCACCGAGCCGGAATAGGAGAGCGTGCGGGTGTCATTTACCTTCGCGATCTCGACAACCTTGACCGGGCGGATGATATCCTTGACTTCGGCTTTTTCCTGGCTGCAGCCGGCAAGCCCGAGAGTGGCGGTGACAAGCAGCACCGGGCCTACAACCGGCAGCCTGCCGATGATTGAACTGAACGAAGACACGCGCGTACTCCCGAAATGGAGATGAATCGTTGAAACCGGCGCCCGACGGGCGGAGGCTACTTCAAGGCCTTGATTGCATAGTCGACGAGGTCGTCAGGCATTGCCCGGTTGGTCTTGGCAAGGCATTGCGCCACCATCTGCGGGTGACACAGGATGACGGTCGCGGCGCCGAAACAGCGAGACGCGATAACCGGATCCTGTTTTCTGAACTCACCGGCCTCGATCCCGTCACGAATGATTTCCGCGAACAGGTCGTGAATGCTGTCGACATGCTTGTCGATCACACCCCAATCCCGTTCGAGGGCGACGATGACCATCTCGTGGACCTTCTGGTCGTCGAGCATGACCTCCATCGTCATCTTGTATTGCGCATGCACGTAGCGCCGGAGCCGCTCCTCGGCGCTGATCGGCAGACGCGAAATCTCGTAGGCCATCTTGTAGCTGGCGCCGAGCATCCGGCCGCAGACGGCCTGGTGGATTTCGACCTTGGAGGCGAAGAAACGGTAGATGTTGGCCGGCGACATGCCGAGCTCACGCGCAATGTCGGCGACATTGGTCTTGCCGTAGCCATAGTGCCGGAACAGGCGCTCGGCGCAATCGAGAATGCGCGTTACATTTTCCTGTCGGGCGGCTTCGGCGACTATGGTGGCGGCTTCGGACATGATCCTCTATCGATTTACGAGTGACGAATTTTGATTTTCATCACTCGTAAATCGAAAAGAAGGACCTGTCAATGCGAATTCGGTATACACGTACGAATGGTGACAGATGGTGACAGTGAGAAGGTGGAATCGACGATCGCTGTTAGCGGCTGGCCCTGATGAATTCGTCATCCTAGGGCGAAGCAAGGAGCGAAGCGACGCGGCGCAGACCCTAGGATCCATGCCGCGGCGTTGGTCAAAGAGTGCGACGGATCAATAGGTTACACCGGTCAGCGAGCTGTAGCCTGCAGCCGCCATTCTCGACTGTCGGAGCTCGGCCGCAAGGTGACGGCATGGATCCCTTGGGCTGCGGAGCAGCTCCAGGGTTTCCGCGACGTCGCTCGCGACTGCTACACCCTAGGATGACGAAGCCCGGAAGCCCGCGACAAATTGTCGAGGCGAAGCATGGGTGGCGATGCAGCTAAGCCCCCTTGGCCATCTCGCGTAGCCGGAATTTCTGGATCTTGCCGGTCGAGGTTTTCGGGATTTCGGCGAAGATGACCGCCTTCGGCACTTTGAACCGGGCAAGCAGCGCGCGGCAGTGATCGATGATCTCGGCTTCGGTCGCGACCTTGCCGGGTTTCAGCTCGACATAGGCAACAGGCACTTCGCCCCATTTGTCGTCGGGCCTGGCGACGACGCCGCAAGAGGCAACCGACGGGTGCTTGTAGAGCGCGTCCTCGACCTCGATAGAGGAAATGTTCTCGCCACCGGAGATGATGATATCCTTGGAGCGGTCCTTGAGCTGGATGTAGCCATCGGGGTGCATGACGCCGAGATCGCCGGAATGGAACCAGCCGCCGGCGAAGGCTTCGTCGCTCGCCTTGCGGTTTTTCAGGTAGCCCTTCATGACGATGTTGCCGCGGAACATGACCTCGCCGATTGTCTCGCCGTCGGCCGGTGTCGTCCGCATCGTCTCGGGGTCCATGACCGTCAGGCCTTCGAGCGCTGCATAGCGCACGCCCTGCCGCGCCTTCCTGGCGCTGCGCTCGCCCTTTTCGAGATCATCCCAGGCGCCGTGCCATTCGTTGACGACCGCCGGGCCATAGGTCTCGGTCAGGCCGTAGAGATGGGTGACGGCAAAGCCGGCATCCGCCATCCCCGACAGCACGGCTTCCGGCGGGGGTGCTGCAGCCGTGTTGAAAGTGACCGTCTGCGGAAATGCGCGCTTGTCCTCGTCCCTGGCATTGATCAGCACCGACATGACGACCGGCGCGCCGCACAGATGGGTGACGCCCTGATCGGCGATCGCATCGTAGATCGGCTTCGGCCGCACCCAGCGCAGACAGACATGGGTGCCGGCCTGGACGGCGAGCGTCCAGGGAAAGCACCAGCCATTGCAGTGGAACATCGGCAGCGTCCACAAATAGACCGCGTGCTTGGCCATGCCGGCATGGATGGTGTTGGTGTAGGCCATCAGGGCCGCACCGCGATGGTGGTAGACGACGCCCTTCGGATTGCCCGTCGTTCCGGACGTGTAGTTGAGCGAAATCGCATCCCACTCGTCGTCGGGCATCGACCAGGCGAAGTCCGCGTCGCCGCCTGCGACAAATGCCTCATAGTCCAGTGAGCCTACCCGCTCGCCCTTTGGGTACGGCGCGTCGGCGGCGTATTCGGGATCGTCATAGTCGATGACCAGCGGCTTGACCCTGGCCAGTTCCAGGGCCTGCTTGACGACGCCGGAGAATTCGCGGTCGACGATCAGCACCTTGGTCTCGGCATGATCGAGTTGGAAGGCGATGACCGCCGCATCGAGGCGGGTGTTGAGCGAATGCAGCACCGCCTTGGTCATCGGCACGCCGAAATGCGCCTCCAGCATCGGCGGCGTGTTTGACAGCATGACGGTGACGGTGTCGCCCTTGCCGATGCCGCGCTTCTGAAGGGCCGAGGCAAGCTTCAGCGACCGCTGCCAGAAAGTGCGATAGTCGATGCGCTGGCGGCCATCGATGATGGCGATATGGTCGGGATAGGTCTTGGCCGCGCGCTCCAGATAGGTGAGCGGCGTCAGCGGCTGATGGTTGGCCGCGTTCTTGTCGAGATCCTGTTCGTAAGGATTGCCCATCCCATGCTCCCCCGCGATTTTCTTTCAGACGTTCTAATCACAGGCTCGGGCCGCGTCACCACAAACGATGCCACGACGGAGCGCATTCGGCACAATGATGAACCAGATTCGGCGCAAGCGGGAGCATCGCATACCTCTGCCCAGTTTGACTTTTGTCGAGAGCCGTGAATAATGTCAGCTGAGGAGACGGCATGGCGATCCGACCGGCAGAACAACTCATCCACAAGGCCGCCTGGCTCTACTATGCCCATGGCCTGCGGCAGGACCAGGTGGCGAGCCAGCTTAACATTTCCCGTGCCTCGGTCGCCATGTACCTGCGCAAGGCGCGCGAGACCGGCATCGTCAACATCTCGACTTCGACCCAGCTTTTCACCGACGACGTGCTGGCGCGCAAGCTCGAGGATGCGCTGAGCCTCGACGCCGTCTGGATCGCGCCGGAGAATGATCATATTGCCGACCCGTCGACGGAAATCGCCGTGCTGGCGGCGAGCGTCTTTCTCGAACTGGTCAAGAAGGGCGACCGCATCGGCGTCGCCTGGGGCCGCACCGTCTATATGATTGCCGACGTCATGTCCTATGCCGATCTGCAGGATGTCACGGTGGTGCAGCTCTGCGGCAATCTCGGCGCGCCCTATTCCTATCGCCCCGACCAATGCACTATGGAAATCGCGCGGCGGCTCAACGCCAAAGGGCTCAATTTCTACGCGCCGCTGGTGCTGTCTACGGAAGAACTTGCGCGTGCGCTGCGTGCCGAGCCGGTGATCCGGGAACAATTGTCGGGTGTCGGCGAATGCGACCTGGCGTTATACTCGGTCGGCGCGGTCGACGCCGACAGCCATCTGGTCAAATGCGGCGCGCTGACGCCAAGTGAAATGGCGGATCTGCGCAGCCAAGGCGCTGCCGGCGTGATTGCCGGGCAGATCATAGACGCCGAGGGCAAGGTGCTCGACTGCAGTTATAACAGGCGGGTGATCTCCGCCGAGCTTGCATCGCTGCGCGCCATCGCCAGGCGGTTGGTGGTGGTGCAGGAGGACAGCAAGTTCGAACCGCTGCTCGCGGCGATCGCCGGCGGCCTTTGCACGCATCTGGTGGTCGGCGCGCACATGGCGCAGCGGCTCCTGGATCATGCTGCTGCCACGACAGAAAAGGCCTCCTAGGAAATCCCCTCTCCGTCGCCGGCGCATTGTCATCAAAGCGTCGCGGCATTCCTGTTTCACCATCAAAGACAAACAACCGGACGAAGCGAACATGAAGAATTTGTGGAATGACGAAGCAGCCGAAAAACTCGTCGCCGACTACGCGAAAAAGGGTGTCGGCCGCGACCTGGCGCTGCGCGTCTACACGACCCGGCTGCTCGGCGGCGAACCACGGCTGGTCCTGCATGGCGGCGGCAACACTTCTTGCAAGACGACGGCAACCGACCTCGTCGGCGACCAGTGGGACGTGCTGTGCGTCAAGGGCAGCGGCTGGGACATGGGCGTCATCGAGCCGCAGGGCCTGCCGGCGGTCAAGCTCAAGCCGCTGCTCAAGGCGCGCGCGCTGAACAGGCTGGCCGACGAGGACATGGTTGCCCTGCAACGCGTCAACCTCATCGATCCGTCCTCGCCCAACCCGTCGGTCGAGACGTTGCTGCATGCCTTCCTGCCGCACAAATTCGTCGACCACACGCACTCGACCGCCATTCTCGCCATCGTCGACCAGGAGGACTCCAAGCCGCTGGTGAAGACGGTTTTCGGCAGCAAGATGGGTTACGTGCCTTACATCATGCCCGGCTTCGACCTCGCCAAGGCGGCTGCCGACATCTTCGACGCCGATCCTGACGTCGAGGGCCTGATCCTCGACAAGCATGGCATCTTCACCTTCGGCGACGATGCGAAGCAGGCCTACGACCGGATGATCCATTATGTGAACGTCGCCGAGGACTATATTGCCGCAAGCGGCAAGCCGAAGGCGGCAAAGGCAGCCTTGCCGGCAAAGCTCGCGACGCCGGCGTCGATCGCGCCGATGCTGCGCGGCGCGGTGGCGGTAGCGCGCGGCGAAGGCCGCTTCGACCGAATGGTCAGCGATTTCCGCACTTCGCCGGCAATTGTCGATTTCATCAATTCAGCCGAGATCGCCGATTATGCCGGGCGCGGCGTCTCGACGCCCGATCTGTCGATCCGCATCAAAACCGGGCCGATGGCGCTGCCGGCGCCCGACGCGGACAAGGCCGGCGACTACAAGGCGGTGATCAAGAGCCATGTCGACGCGTTCGCCAAGGATTATCGCGCCTATTTCGAAACCAATGATGCGCTCGACGACGTCAAGCGCACCATGCTTGACCAGATGCCGCGGCTGACGCTGGTGCCCGGCCTCGGCATGTTCGGCCACGGCCGCACCCTGAAGGACGCGAAGATCGCGTCGGATGTCGGTGAGATGTGGATCGAGGCAGTGCGTGGCGCCGAGGCCGTCGGCCGGTTCCATCCGCTTTCCAAGGCCGACCTGTTCCCGCTCGAATACTGGTCGCTGGAACAGGCCAAGCTCGCCTCCAACAAGCCGAAGCCGCTGACCGGCCAGGTGGTGCTGATCACCGGCGGTGCCGGCGCGATCGGTGCAGCGACGGCAAAGCTGTTCGCCGACAATGGCGCCCATGCCGTCGTCGTCGATCTCGACGCCGAAAAAGCCGCCGATGCAGCGAAGAAAGCCGGCAACAATTCGATCGGCGTCGCCGCAGACATCACCGACCCGGCACAGGTGCGTGCCGCCTTCGACAAAGCGGTCGCCGTGTTCGGCGGTGTCGACATCCTGGTTTCCAATGCCGGCGCCGCCTGGGAAGGCCGCATCGGCGAGCTCGACGATGCACTTTTGCGCAAGAGTTTCGAGCTCAATTTCTTCGCCCACCAATCGGTGGCGCAGAATGCCGTGCGCATCATGCTCGAGCAGGGCACCGGCGGCGTGCTTCTGTTCAACACCTCCAAGCAGGCCGTCAACCCCGGCCCGAAGTTCGGCGCCTATGGCGTGCCGAAGGCGGCGACGCTGTTCCTGTCCAGGCAGTACGCGCTCGACTATGGCGCGCATGGCATCCGCTCGAACGCCGTCAACGCCGACCGCATCCGCTCGGGCCTTTTGACCGACGCCATGATTGCCAGCCGCTCAGGCGCGCGCGGCGTGTCGGAGAAGGACTACATGTCCGGCAATCTGCTCGGCCAGGAAGTGACGGCGCAGGACGTGGCGCAGGCCTTCCTGCATCACGCGCTGGCCGACCGCACCACCGCCGACGTGACGACCGTCGACGGCGGCAATATCGCGGCAGCGATGCGGTAGGGAAAACCGGCCGAGACTGACGCAAAACAGGCGAAGGTATTCGGGATCTGCAGCTACAGCTGTTCTCGGATGCCTTCCCACGCCATTCTGCCCAACCGTGATTCGGCCTCGTCATTGCCGCCATGTGCATGCAATGTCGAGCGTGGTGTGTTCTCGCCAGGCAAGAGAATGCGATGCCCCGCATCCGGCGATGACACGAGATGTGTGATCTTGCCTGCTTCGCTGCGCCGCCGAACAATTTCTGTCGCGAACCATAGGGAGGGCCACAGCGCATCGTCACCGCCTGCGACCAGCAGGATCTCGGCCGATGCGGTCTCAACGGGGATGGTCGCCGCAGCCGCTTCCTGCCTGAAGGTTTTCAAGCAATGTTCGAAGAGTCCCCTGTAGGATACCAAGCCATCCACGTATTCTGGTGTCCAGTTTGGATCCGTCGGCACAAACGGCAGGGGGATTCCGTCGAGCGACCATGAGGATCGTTCAGGCCAGCTGACGCCATCCGGGCCAGCACCAATATTTCCCCAAATCACCGATGACGGGCTGATGGCGACCACAGCGTCGATGCGCGGGTCATGGACCGCCGCAAGCAGTGAGGCCTCGGCACCCTTGGATGTGCCGACATAGACGATGCGGTGGCATCCTGTTTCAAGGAGACAATCGGTTGCCGCGAAGAAGGTTTCGAGGGGAATTTCGCATATTCCGGGAGGCTGGCCCTCACCGCTAAACCATTGCAGGGCCAAAGCCGACGAGCCCTCGTTTGCAAAGAGCCGTGCGCGCCCGACATCGACGCGGCCACTCGACCCACCCAGCACCACGACACCCGTGGTGGCCTGCGGGCATCGAAACAAGGTTCCGGCGACGGCGCCGGACAGGTTTTCCTCGATTGCCGCTTGGACTTCCATATACGCACCGAACCTTGGGCCGGAGCCTGGCGCCGGCTGCAGATATTCGGCAAAAAGGCCGCCTGCAGCAAGCGGCTGCAGGCGGCCTTCGATAGCGAAAGTTACTTGGCGTTCGGGTTCGGCATCCAGGCCGGCATCGCGACATCGGCGTGGGCGAACTGCGGCAGCTTGGCCGACAGGTCCTCCATGTTCTTGATGTCCTTGTCGATGAGGTCCTTCTGGGTGATCAGTGTCGGCGGCACGACGACGTTGTGGCCGGGGTCTTCACCGGCCAGCAGCTGTGCCAGCGCACGCACCGAGACCTGGCCGACGACGGCCGGGTTGGTCGCGGCGGTCGCGGCCCAGGCGCTGTCGGGCTCGCGCATCGCAGCGATGTCCGAGGTCGAAATGTCGGCCGAATAGATCTTGATGCCCTTGTTCAAGCCCGCTTCGTCGACAGCGATCTTCACGCCCTTGGCGAATTCATCATAGGGAGCGAACATCACCTTGATGTCGGGATGCGCCGTCAGCACCGAACGCGCCTGGTTGGCGACGGAGTTGGCGATCGGATTGTCGAGCGTGCCGAACATCGCGACTTCCTTGATGCCGGCATATTTCTTCTTGACGTCAACCCAGGTCTCGTTGCGGCGGTCGAGCGGCGCGATGCCGGCGACATAGACATAGCCGGCATTCCAGCTCTCGCCATTGTCCTTGACCGCCTGCTCGAGCGCGAGGCGGGCCAAGTCGCGATCGGACTGTTCGATCTGCGGGATCTTGGGGTTTTCGACATTGACGTCGAAGGCCACAACCTTGATGCCGGCGTCGACCGCACGCTGCGCGGCATCCTTCATCGATTCCGTCAGGCCGTGCTGGATGATGATGCCCTGCACGCCGAGCGCGATGGCCTGGTCGACCATGTCGGACTGAAGAGCGGCATCCTGGCGGCTGTCGAGGACGCGCAGGTCGATGCCGAGCGCCTTCGACTGCGCCTCGACGCCCGAGAGATAGGCCTGGAAGAAGTCACCGGTCGAGAGATAGCGCACTAGCGCGATCTTGACGCCGGGCTTGTCGAAGGGCGCCGGCTTGTCCGCGGCAAAAGCCGGAAACTGCATCAGCATGGTTGCGCCGGCCAATCCGAGCGCCACCTTCCCCAGAAGTCTTCTTGTAATGCTCACTTTGTTTTCCTCCACTCTTGTTGAACTCGAAAATCCTGTTCCGGTCGAAAGCTATCTCCTGCCCCTGCCCGAAAGCGCAAAGGTGAAGACAAGGGCGACGACCAGAACCACGCCCTTGATGAAATCCTGCGTGTAGTAAGGCGCGTTCATCATCGTCAGGCCTTGCAGCAAGATGCCGACGAACAGCGCGCCGATGGCGGTGCCGAACGCATTCGGCTTGGCGGCACCCAGCACCGCGTAGCCGATCAGCGCCGCGGCAACCGCATCGAGCAGCAGATTATTACCCGAGGCGATGTCGCCGCGTCCAAGCCGGGCAGCGAGCAAAATGCCGCCGATCGAGGCAAAAACACCTGAAATGACGTAAGCCCAGATCTTGTATGCCTTGACAGGCGCACCGGCGAGTTCGGCGGCGCGCTCATTGCTGCCGACGGCATACATCATGCGGCCGAAACGGGTGTATTCGAGGAAGAACCAGATCAGCACGGCGAGCACGAGCAGCACCACCACCGACACTGGAATGAGGTTCGGGATGAAGAAGTCGAAGCGGTGGCGGCCGAGCGCCAGGAAGGCGTCGGAGAATTTGCCGTTGGCGACCGAACCGTCCGGCATGGTCATGCCGGTGGCGATCGAGCGGCCTTCGGTTGGAATGCGCTGCAGGCCGACGAGCAGGAACATCATGCCGAGCGTCGCCAGCAGATCGGGCACACGCATGTAGACGATCAGCCAGCCATTGATCAGGCCGACGATGGCGCCGATGAGCAGGCAGACGACGACCGCGACAAGGGCGTTCTGCTCCAGCACCACCATGACATAGGCGGCCGCCATCATGGCTGAGGTGGCGACCGAGCCGATCGACAGATCAAAACCTCCGACGACCAGCGTGGCGGTGACGCCGAGCGCCAGCACGCCGGTGATGGCGACCGACTGGAAGATGAAAACCGCACTTTGCGGCGAAACGAAACCGTCGGCGGCGATCGAGAAATAGGCGACGAGCCCGAACAAGAGCACGATGAAGCCGTAGCGGATGGCGTGGTCGCGCAATGTCATTCGGCGCTCCCGCGCGCTGCTGCCGTTTTTAGCCAATCCGAACCCATGCTCTTTCCATTCCCATTCCTAACGCCCGTGCTCAGGCGGCACTGTGCAGCGGCCCGCCGGCGACCTCGGCCAACAGGCGGTCGAGATCGACATCGGCATTGCGGTGCTCGCCGACGATGGTCTGTTCCGACATGACCAGGATGCGATCGGCGGTCTCCAGCGCCTCGTCGAGTTCGGTGACGAACAGCAGCGTGGCGCGTCCGTTTGCACTGGCCCTGAGCTTGGCGGCGATGTCGCGCCGGGCGGAAATATCGACGCCCTGAAACGGCTCGTCCAGAATGAACAGTCTCGCATGCTGGGCCATCCAGCGGGCGACCATCACCTTCTGCTGGTTGCCGCCGGAGAGCTCCGACATCTCGTCCTTCTCGGAGCGGCAGACGATGCCCAGCTCCTCGATCTGCCGGCGCGCCGTGGCGCGTTCCAGACGGCGCTTGAGAACAGCGAAACGTGACATGCGCTTGTGAAACGGCAGGCTGATATTTTCCTGGATGTTGAAGCCGCCGACGATGCCGTTCTCGCCGCGGTCCTTGGCAACGAGGAACACGCCGGCGGCGATCGCCTCGCCGGCTGTTTCAGGCGCATAAGGCCTGCCGTTCAGCGTCATTGTGCCGGCCAGCGGCTGGCGCACGCCAAACAGCGTCTCGGCAAGCGCCGTCTTGCCGACGCCGACGAGGCCGGTGATGGCAACGACCTCACCGTCGCCGAGCGTCAGCGAGATCGGCCGCGCGCCTTGTGCGATGCGCAGACCGTCTATCTTGAAGACGGCATTGGCTGAATCCCTGACAACAATCCGGTCGAGATGGATCTTGCGGCCGAGCATGGCGTTGACCGCGCCTTCATAGTCGAGCGGTTTCTTGTCGAAAATGCCTGAGATGATCCCGTCCCGCATCGATACGATGCGGTCGGCCAGCCGCCTTATGTCCGACATACGGTGCGAGATGTAGAGGATGGCCACGCCTTGCTCGCGCAGCCTGTCGATCAGGGCAAACAGCCGATCAGCCTCGGCGCTGGAGAGCGATGAGGTCGGCTCGTCGAGGATCAGCACTTTCGGCTTGTGCGCCAGCGCGCGGGCAATCGCCACCATCTGGCGATCGGCCAGCGAAAGATCACTCACCCGCGCCTTCAAATCGATGGCCAGCCCCATGCGGTCGGCAACCGCCTTGGCCTCTCGCCGCACGCGCATTGGATTGAACAGGGTCGGCGCACCGCTGCCGCTCAGCCGGTCCAGCGTCAGGTTGGTGGCGACGTCGAGATCGGCGACGACACCGTCATTGATGTTCTGGTGCACGGTGACGACGCCGGCGCGGATCGCCTCGGCCGGGGTTTTCGGCGCGAAATCCTGGTCGGCGAGCACCATCGTCCCGCCGCCGCGTTCATAGACACCAGAGATGATCTTGACGAGGGTGGATTTGCCGGCGCCGTTGGCGCCCATCAGCACGGTCACTTCACCGGCATACAGTTCCAGCGAGACGCCGCCAAGCACCTCGTTATGGCCAAAGGATTTCCTCAGTCCCTCTACGCGGAACACGGCATTGCCGACCATGCGTTCCTCCCTGACATGACGCTATGAGCTGCATCGGCAATTGTCAACACGATTGACAATTGCCAGATCGCTTCCTAGCTTGGCCCGGCCGCCACGCCTCCGTTATGTTGGAAGCGCATATGCGGGAGGATAACGATGACTGAAGAATTGCCGTTCGAAGCCCTGTCGGTCGAAACCCTGGCTGCACGCCTTGGCGGCAACGAGGCGCTGTGCGCGAAGATCGGCAAGGACACTGGCGCCTGGAAGGTCCGCGAGGTCGGCGACGGCAATCTCAACCTGGTGTTCATCGTCGAGGGCGCCAGCGGTGCGGCCGTGGTCAAGCAGGCCCTGCCCTATGTCCGCCTGGTCGGCGACAGCTGGCCGCTGCCGTTGAAGCGCTCCTTCTTCGAATATCACGCGCTGACCAGGCAAGAGGCGCGCGCGCCGGGCTCGGTGCCGGCGATCCATTATTTCGATGAAGGTCAGGCGCTGATCATCATGGAATATCTTGCGCCGCCGCATATCATCCTGCGCCGTGCCCTGATCGACGGCCGCCAACTGCCGAACATCGCCCGGGATATCGGCCTGTTCATGGCCCGGACGCTGTTTCGCGGCTCCGACCTGCATATGGCCGCCAAGGACCGCAAGGCCGATCTGGCGCTGTTCGCCGACAATGTCGAGCTTTGCGACATCACCGAAAACCTGGTGTTCTCCGATCCCTATTTCGATGCCAAGATGAACCGGCACACCTCGCCGCAGCTCGACGGCCTGGTCGCCGAACTGCGCGCCGACCGCGACCTCAAGGTCGAGGCGCAGCGGCTGAAGCACATCTTCGCCGCCAATGCCGAAACGCTGCTGCATGGCGACCTGCATTCCGGTTCGATCATGGTCACCGACACGGAGACCCGGATGATCGATCCGGAGTTCGCCTTCTACGGCCCGATGGCTTTCGACGTCGGCATGCTGCTTGCCAATTTCTGGATGTCCTTCTTCTCGCAACGCGGCCACGAACAGAAGGGCAAGCGCGACGCCATGCGCGCCTATCTGCTCGGTGTGACGGTCGAGACCTGGTCGGTGTTCCGCGCCGAGTTTTCGCATCTATGGCGCAGCGAGCGCACCGGCATGCTCTACCAAAAGAGCCTGTTCGAGGACCAGGGCGACATCCTTGCCTCAGAGCAGGCGCGCGACCATGTGCTGCACCAGATCTGGACCGACCTGCTAGGCTTTGCCGGCGTCGAAGTGCACCGGCGCATCCTCGGTCTCGCTCACAATGCCGATTTCGAGACCATTGCCGACGAGGATCTGCGCGCCAGTTGTGAAGCAAAGGCGCTGAAATTCGGCCGCCACCTCGCCGTCAACCGGCGCCAGATCCACAGCATCGACGAGGTCAACCAACTGGCCGCGCTGATCGAACAGGAGAGCAGCATTTGAACGTCGGCGACCGCCACTATCGCACCATCTGGCTGAGCGACGACGGGCGTTCGGTCGATATCATCGACCAGCGCTGGCTGCCGCATGATTTCCGCATCGAGAGGATCGGCACGGTTGCCGGCATCGCCACCGCCATCCGTGACATGTGGGTGCGTGGCGCGCCTCTCATTGGCGTCACCGCTGCCTATGGCGTCGCCATGCAGATGGCCGACGATGCGTCGGATGCAGCGCTCGACGCCGTGTGGGAGACCCTGCACGAGACGCGGCCGACCGCGATCAATCTGCGCTGGGCGCTGGACGAAATGCGGCGCTTCCTGCGGCCTTTGCCTACCGAACAACGCGCTGCAGCCGCCTATCGGCGGGCCAGTGAGATCGCCGACGAAGATGTCGGCCTCAACCGCGCCATCGGCGAGAACGGTCTCACCATCATCAAGGCGATCGCGGCGCGCAAGCAGAAGGGCGAGCCGGTCAACATCCTGACCCATTGCAACGCCGGCTGGCTGGCGACGGTCGATTACGGCACGGCGACCGCGCCGATCTACCTGGCCACAGAAGCCGGCATTCCGGTCCATGTCTATGTCGACGAGACGCGGCCGCGCAACCAGGGCGCCCAGCTGACCGCCTGGGAGATGGCCGGGCACGGCGTGCCGCACACGCTGATCGTCGACAATGCCGGCGGCCATCTGATGCAGCGCGGCGCAATCGACATGGTCATCGTCGGTACCGACCGCACCACGGCCGACGGCGATGTCTGCAACAAGATCGGCACCTATCTCAAGGCGCTCGCCGCCGCCGACAATGACGTGCCGTTCTATGTCGCATTGCCGTCGCCGACCATCGATTGGACGGTGCATGACGGTCTGGCCGAGATCCCGATCGAGCAACGCTCGGCCGACGAGGTCTCGCTGGTCTGGGGCAAGACCGCCGCCGGCGAGATTGCCCAGGTGCGCATTTCGCCTGAGACGACGCCGGCGGCCAACCCGGCCTTCGACGTGACGCCGGCGCGGCTGGTGACCGGCCTGATCACCGAGCGCGGTGTCGCCAAGGCCTCGCGCGAGGGCCTGAAGCAGATGTTTCCCGAGCGGGCGTAGCCGCTCGCTTCTAGTACAGAGGCTCGGCCATGTGCTTGGGTGTCGGCCAAGTCTCGGTGATACCCGGCTGCACCGGCCGCTCCAGATAGGTCGAGAGCACCACATAGCTGCGCGTCGAGGTGACGCCCGGCGTTTCGTAGAGGCGCGCCAAAAGGCCTTCGAGGGCCCTGGTGTCTTCGGTGCGGACCTTCAGCAGCATGCAGGTGTCGCCGGCGACGGTATGGATTTCCTCCACTTCGGGATATTGCGAGACCGCCATCAGTTCCGGCGTCTTTCCCCAGCCCCTGGTGTCGATATGGACAAAGGCGAGCAAAGGCTTTTTCACCGCCCGGGGATCGATGATGGTGACCGTGTTGCGGATGGCGCCGCTGCGCCGGAGCCGTTTGACCCGCTCATGCGCTGCCGGTGGCGACAAGCCGACGCGATCGCCGAGTTCGGCGTAGCTGATCGTGGCATCATCGACCAGGACACCTAATATTCTTCGGTCTATCGCGTCGAGATCGCGGGCCGCTGGCCTGTTCTGCAGAATGCCATCTGTTTCTTCATCCATGGCGAAATTCCTGGTTCTCCGCTGAATATAATACGGCCATTATGCCGATATGTCGAACATTGATCAACTTGCACCATTGACTGCCCGAGCCCCGATCCCGGCGCTTGCCTATCTGTTGACGGGCTGCATCGCGGTCATCGGCTCGAACTCGCTGGTGCTGGGTCCGATTGCACCGGCTGTCGCCTCGTCGTTCGGAACCAGCGTGCCGGCCGTGATGATTGCGGCGGCCGCGTTCGGCCTCGGCACCTCTGCCAGCGCGCTGTTCCTGGCGCGCTACATCGACCGGCTCGGTGCTCGCAGAATGCTGCAGGGCGCACTGCTGCTGTTGGCACTGGCGCTGGTCGCCAGCGCCGCGGCACCCACGGTGATCATGCTGGTCGCCGCACAGCTGCTGGCCGGCATCGCCGCCGGCGTCGCCATGCCGGCGATCTATGCCAGCGCGGCGGCCATCGCTCCTCCGGGCAGGGAGAGCGGCACGATCGGCGTCGTGCTGACCGGATGGACACTCAGCATGGTTGCCGGCGTTTCGCTTTCGGCCGTGCTTGCCGATCTGGTGCATTGGCGCGCCGTTTTCGCAGCGGTCGCGGTGCTTGCGGCCCTTGCATGGATGGGGCTGACAGCGACGTCGCTCAGCGACACCAGGAAGGCCGGACCGGCGCCCGCCCCGCTGGAAGCGCTCGGCATTCCCGGAATCCTGCCGCTGCTGGTCGCGTGCGCGGCCTTCATGACTTCGTTCTACGGCGTCTATGGCTATCTCGGCGACCATCTTCATGTCGGGCTTGGACAGCCGGTGAGCGCCAATGGCCTGGCGGCGCTTGCCTACGGCATAGGCTTCGGGACGGCTGCTCTGCTCGACGGCATCATCGACAGACTGGGTGCGCGGCGCGTCATGCCGTTTGCCTATCTTCTTGTCGCCGTCGTCTACGTCGCGATGGCGGCGACGAGCGACAGTTTCGGGCTGACCCTGACCATGGTGGCAATCTGGGGACTGGCCAACCATTTCGGCCTGAATGTCCTGGTGATGCGCCTGTCGGCGCTCGATCCGTCGCGGCGCGGCACGATCATGGGGCTGAACAGTGCGGTGACTTACCTCGCGGTCTTTGTCGGCACCACCAGCTTCGGGCCGCTTTATTCCAACTTCGGCTTTGCTGTCTGCGTGATGGTTGCAGCACTGCTCATGCTGATCGCCGCATCGGCGGCGGCGTGGCGCACGCGGTAGTCGAACGGACTTGGCCCAACCTTCTCACGGTTGACAGCAGCGTCCTGCCCTTTCATACAAAGCCGTTAATGTTCTCAGGGCGGGGTGAAAGTCCCCACCGGCGGTAAGGGTTTCTACCCAAGCCCGCGAGCGCTTTCCGGTCCACGCATCAATGCGTGGATTCTTAAGTGCTAGAGCGTCCTTTACGCGTCCAAGGGACGCGTGGCGCTCTAGTGGAAAGGTCAGCAGATCCGGTGTGATTCCGGAGCCGACGGTTACAGTCCGGATGGAAGAGGACGAAACGGAAGCCGGCCCGCTTTTCGCGGGCTTAATCCGTATCGTGCGTCCTGATTCTGGTTCGAAACGGAAGGATGGACCCATGAATCAGCATTCCCATAAAGACTACGAAACGACCCGCATCGCCGTTATCCGCGCGCGCTGGCATGCCGATATCGTCGACCAGTGCGTACTGGCGTTCGAGACGGAACTGGCCTCTCTGGGAGGCGAGCGCTTCACCGTCGACATCTTCGATGTGCCCGGCGCCTATGAGATCCCCCTGCATGCCAAGACCCTGGCCGGGACCGGCCGTTATGCCGCGATCCTCGGCACAGCCTTTGTCGTCAATGGCGGCATCTACCGGCATGAGTTCGTCGCAAGTGCCGTCATCGACGGCATGATGAACGTGCAGCTGTCGACCGGCGTGCCGGTGCTGTCGGCGGTGCTCACCCCGCACAACTACCACGACAGCGCCGAGCACCACCGCTTCTTCTTCGAGCACTTCACCGTCAAGGGCAAGGAAGCGGCGAACGCCTGCGTGCAACTCCTGGCGGCGCGGGACCTGATCGCGGCCTGAGGTCGTCAAACTGGCCGGATTTCAACCCTGCAACAAGAATTGCGATCGATAAGCGCTCCGAAGGTTGCGGTTCCCTTGAAATCCCGCCAGAAGCATCAAGGGCCGACCGGCAAACCGGCCGGCCCGCGACGTTGCGCTTGAAACCAGATACGGGAGACTATTGGGTGGCTCGCATAACACTGAGACAATTGCTCGACCACGCCGCCGAATACGGCTATGGCGTGCCCGCTTTCAACATGAACAACATGGAACAGGGCCTCGCCATCATGGAGGCCGCCGAGGAGACCAAGTCGCCGGTCATCCTGCAGGCTAGCCGCGGCGCGCGCGCCTATGCCAATGACGTGGTGCTGGCCAAGCTGATCGACGCGCTGGTCGAAATCCATCCCGACATTCCGGTCTGCATGCATCTCGACCATGGCAACAACGAAGCCACCTGCGTCACCGCGATCCAGTACGGCTTCACCTCCGTCATGATGGACGGATCGCTGAAGGAAGACGGCAAGACGCCGGCCGACTACGCCTACAATTCCGGCATCACCAAGCGCGTCGTCGACATGGCGCATTGGGGCGGCGTGTCCGTCGAAGGCGAGATCGGCGTGCTCGGCTCGCTCGAGAGCGGCGGCGGCGAGCAGGAAGACGGCCACGGCGTCGAAGGGGCGATCAGCCACGACCAGCTTTTGACCGATCCCGAACAGGCGGTCGAGTTCGTCAAAGACACCCATGTCGATGCGCTGGCGGTTGCCATGGGCACCAGCCATGGCGCCTACAAATTCTCGCGCAAGCCGGACGGCGCGGTGCTGGCCATGAACGTCATCGAGGAGATCCACCGCCGCCTGCCGAACATGCACCTGGTCATGCACGGCTCGTCCTCGGTGCCCGAGGATCTGCAGGAGATCATCAATAAATATGGCGGCCAGATGAAGCCGACCTGGGGCGTGCCGGTCGAGGAGATCCAGCGCGGCATCAAGCACGGCGTGCGCAAGATCAACATCGACACCGACAACCGCATGGCGCTGACCGGCGCGATCCGCAAGGTGCTGACCGAGAATCCAAGCGAGTTCGATCCGCGCAAATATTTGACACCGGCCATGGCCGCCATGCGCAAGCTCTGCAAGGAGCGCTTCGAACAGTTCGGCACCGCCGGCAACGCGCAGAAGATCAAGCCGCTGCCGGTCGCCGAAATGGCCAAGCGCTACAAGTCGGGCAGTCTGGACCCGAAGTTCGGCTGAGCTGAACGCTGGTATCGAGGGCAGGAGCGCGGCAGCGCCCTGCCCGTTTACCGAACACTATTGAAGCGTCCGCGCCGGCTGACCGGCGTGGTCGCGCGCGATGCCGGCGTCGGCATCCTCGGCGCCAAAAGCACGGTCGAGGCCCGTCGCCACGACCGAGACCCTGAAGCGGCCTTCCATGCCCTTGTCGAAGATGGCGCCAACGATGATGTCGGCATCCTCGTAGACCTCTTCGCGGATGCGGGTGGCGGCCTCGTCGACTTCAAACAGGGTCATGTCCCTGCCACCCGATATCGAGACCAGCACGCCCTTGGCGCCTTTCATCGACACTTCGTCGAGCAGCGGGTTGGCGATCGCGGCTTCGGCCGCCTTCATCGCGCGGCCTTCACCGGAAGCCTCACCGGTGCCCATCATGGCGCGGCCCATGTCGCGCATCACGGATTTGACATCGGCGAAGTCGAGATTGATCAGGCCTTCCTTGACGATGAGGTCGGTGATGCAGCTGACGCCGGCATAGAGCACCCGGTCGGCAATGACGAACGCATCGGCGAAGGTGGTCTTGGCATCGGCGATCCTGAACAGGTTCTGGTTCGGGATGACGATCACCGTGTCGGCGCTCTCGCGCAGCCGCTCGATGCCTTCTTCGGCCATCTGCATGCGGCGCCGGCCTTCAAAGGTGAACGGCTTCGTGACGACGCCAACCGTCAGGATGCCGGCTTTGCGCGCCGCCTGGGCGATGATTGGAGCCGCACCGGTTCCCGTGCCGCCGCCCATTCCGGCGGTGACGAAACACATATGCGTGCCGGCCAGATGATCCATGATCTCGTCGAGCGATTCCTCGGCCGCGGCGCGGCCGATCTCGGGAAGCGATCCGGCGCCCAGCCCTTCGGTGACATGAGCGCCAAGCTGGATCAGCCGCGTCGCCTTGGACATGGTCAGCGCCTGCGCGTCGGTGTTGGCGGCGATGAATTCGGTACCCTGAAGC
>NZ_RZQE01000690.1:0-2396 GCF_004022955.1 Mesorhizobium sp. M7A.F.Ca.US.002.01.1.1
AGGCAACTACGATCGGTTGCTGGACTTCAGCCGCGCGGTCACCGGCACATTGTTCTTCGTGCCGGCGACGACATTTCTGGAGAACGTTGCGACCCGGGAAGCAGTCACCTCGACCGCTGGTCCGGCCCTGTCGGACGGATCTATTCGGAGTCATCGTAAGTAGGTCCGCCAGACCATACAGTACGAGGAAACGGCTTGGCGACCCGTACAGAGAACGCAGACCCTCAGCGACTAGCACATCGTTATCTGTCAACTGGTTACGAGGCGGTTCGCCCAAATTCAAGAAGCTAGGCCCCCCATTCGCTGATCGCATTTATCTTACACCCATTGGCAGCTTTGCGCCTCAAATCGGCCGATAGGGCGGCCCTATCCGTGCCGTTAAGCGGACGTCGATGAACGGCACGCCACGAACGGCTTGCGCCATCTGGTCACCCGAGGCGTTTGTGGCGTGCCGAGTTATATGAGACCCAGCGTCTTGGTCGAAATTAGAACGGGAGCTTGATATCGCCCACCGACAAAGGGCTACCGGCCGCTATGAGCGCGGCAACCGTCTCTCTGTCCTGTTGCCGGCGCCTCATGAGTCCGTTCAGCACCCTGTCGAGAGATATCGCGCCGGCTCCGGCGATGGCGAGGACGAACATGCCGCCCGCTATGGCGAGATCCTTTTCCAAATGCAGCAATTCGTTCTGGCTGGCGAAATTGGTGTGGAACAGGGCTGCCGTTGCCAAACAGAACAGTCCGAGCGCGACCGCGCCCAGACGCGTCAGCAGGCCCAGGCCGATCGAAAGACCGGCTCCCAACTGCAGCGCTATGGTGGCCATCAGAAGCGGCAGGCTGACGCCGAGGGCGGCCATGGCTTTTGCGGCACCGTCGAAATGGATCGCCAGCTCAACGCCTTCATGCACGAAGAGCAATGAGAGCAGCAGGCGACCCGTCAGCAGGGTCAAGTCGGTGAGATGTAGTTTCAAGGCGATTTGTGTCGTTGTCACGATTGGCTCCAGATAGGAAAGAGGGCAGGCGCCGCACGAAGGCGCCCGCCTGGCTTCATTGGGTCACTTTGGTGTCGATGGCCTTCTGCAGGTCTGCGCGTTCCTCGCAGCCTGCCGGGCAGAGCTGGGTCAGCGATGCCAGCTGCTCCCTAGCTTTGGCCATGTCGCCGGTCTCGACATAGAGTTCGCCGAGATATTCGCGCGCCGCCTTGTGGTCCGGCTTCAGTTCGAGCGCCTTGGTGTAGTAGGTCAGTGCCGTCGTGTAATCGCCGGTCTTGCGCAGCGTGAAGCCGAGCAGATTGTAGACGTCGGCCTGCTGCGTGTCCTGCGCCAGGTCACGAAGATCGGCCAATGCACCCTTATAGTCCTTGGCATCGATCTTGGCTTTTACTGCGGTGAGGTCGGGCGCGTCGTCGCCTTCAATGTTGTCCACGGCATAGGCCGGCCCGGTGACGGCGACCGGAACGGCAGTCAGCACGGCAACGGCGCCGAGCAGCCCGAACAGGTTGTGCCTGTTGAAGAAGGAAGGTTCCATTGTCTTTCTCGCTTTGGGATTGCCGCGCTTAAATTTGCACGGGGGTGAAGCCGTAGGCGTTGCCGTCCTTGACGAAGGTGCCGGTGCCCGGGAACGGGAAGTGCGAACCGGAGATGCGGATGTTGTCGGCAATCACGCGATCGATCAGTTTGTGGCGCGTGGTAATGGCCGTCGGCCCATCCTGGTCGTAGGTGCCTTGCCAGTCCGGATGCGGCGCCAGCAGTGCCGGCACATACATTGTGTCTGCCGAAATCATGATCTGCTCCTTGCCGGAGTTTGCGAGGTAGACCGAATGGCCTGGCGTATGACCGGGCGCGGCGATGATCTGCATGCCAGGCGCCACTTCGGCGCCGTCCTCGACCAGCTTCCAGTTCTTCCATTTCGGGAAGTTTTCGGCGATGCGCTTGCCCGCCGGCTTGCGCCCTTCGGGCAGCTTTGCCAGTCGGCCGGGGTCGGTCCACCACTTGTATTCCGTGGCGTTGACGATGAGCTCGGCATTGGGGAACACAGGCGCGCTGGTCCCCTTTTCCATCAGGCCCCAGACGTGGTCGGGATGGAAATGCGAGATCATGATGGTGTCGATAGTGTTGTAGTCGATGCCAGCGGCGGCCATGTTGGCCGGCAGATGGGTGGCATTGGTTTGCCATTGGCCGACGCCCGAACCGGCATCCATCATAATCACCTTGCCGTTCATCTTGAGGACGACGACGGTGAGCGGGATAGGCATGAAGTCTGTCGTCAGGCCGGCCTTGGCAAGGGCTGCCTTGGTGTCCTCGACGGAGACATCCTTGATGAAAGCTGGGTCGTGCGGCTTGCGCCAGATGCCGTCATAGATGGCGGTGATCTCGATATCGCCGACCATGTATTTGTAG
>NZ_RZQE01000691.1:0-2394 GCF_004022955.1 Mesorhizobium sp. M7A.F.Ca.US.002.01.1.1
GGCGAAAGCCGCCGGCCAGCTTTATGGTCTCGATCAAATGGCGCGGGTCGGGCTTGCGGAAGGCGAACGTGTCCTGGCCGGCGATCGCCGCGAAATGTTTGGTCAGGCCGAGCGCCTCGATCAGCGCCAGCGAGTTGGCTTCGTATTTGTTGGTGCAGATGGCGAGGATATAGCCGGCCTCCTCGAAGCGCGCGATCGCCTCGACGACACCGGGGTAGGGGCGCGACTTGCCGGGGATGTTGAGCGTGTAGTGGTCGAGGAAAAGTTTCAGCAGCCGGTCGTGCTCCTCGACGGCAAGCGATCGCTGATGGGCGGCGTGCGCCCGCTCGATCATCACCCGGCCGCCGTGACCGACAAAGCGCCTGAAGCCGGCTTCGTCGACCGCCGCGATCTCGCTGGCGGCCAGGCTGTGGTTGAGGCTGTCGAGCAGGTCCGGCGCTGTGTCGATCAGCGTACCGTCGAGGTCGAACACGATGATCGGTCGGGTCATGGTCTGTCCTGGGCAGGTGTGCAATGGGCAGGCGATAAAGGCTGCGGCGCGTCAAGGCAAGCGCGGGGCCAGTTCGTTCAGGCGGGGCCTGCTTATCAGGCCGGGCATTCGCGGCTGGACGCCGCTATGAAAAAAACCGCCTCGACGGCGGGCTGTTGGCGCAAATCAACACCATAGGCAAAAATGTAGCATAGCTGCGCTCACCCGTCAAGGAAATAATTCCTATACTGAGCATCACCTGGAGAAGCGCCGTCCAGGGCTTTGACCGGACCGGCAAAAATGCTACGAGCCCGGCAGCGAATTTCCGGGGCAATAACCGACATGGATGCAAGGCAGTTGAAGGTCGAAGCCGCGCGGGCAGCACTCGCCCATGTAAGCGACGGCATGCGGCTTGGCATCGGCACCGGCACCACGGCCGAGGAGTTCGTGCGGCTGCTTGCCGAAAAGGTCGCAACCGGCATGGCGATCATCGGCGTGCCGACTTCGGAGCGCACCGCGTTGCTGTGCCGCGAGCTTGGCGTGCCGCTGTCGACGCTGGAGGAAACGCCAGAGCTGGATCTCACCGTCGACGGCGCCGACGAAGTCGACCCGGAACTGACCCTGGTCAAGGGCGGCGGCGGCGCGCTGCTGCGCGAGAAGATCGTCGCCGCGGCGTCCCAGCGCATGATCGTCATCGCCGACCGCTCCAAGATGGTCGAGACGCTCGGCCGTTTTCCCCTGCCGATCGAAGTCAATCCGTTCGGCCTGCGCGCCACTGAAATCGCGGTTGCCGCAGCGGCTGAAAAGCTCGGTCTTTCCGGACCGGTCACATTGAGGATGACGGGCGGACAGGCTTTTGTTACAGACGGCGGCCATTTTATCCTCGATGCATCTTTTGGCCGCATTCCGGATACAAGAGCGCTTTCGAATGCTCTCCACGCCATTCCGGGCGTGGTCGAGCATGGTCTTTTCATCGGGCTGGCTTCAGCGGCCATCATCGCCGGCGGCGACGGTATCCAAACCGTCCATGCCGCCCGAAAACCAGGGAGTTCTACCGATCATGACGTTGCATAACCGGGTTCGCAGCCTTTCCGTCCTTCTGGCGGCCTCGGCCGTTTTCGCCTTCTCGTCGCCGGCGTTTTCGCAGGATGTCACGGAAGCGCACCTGAAGGCCGCCCGCGCGGCGGTCGCTGCGATCCACGCGACCGACCCGTTCGACAACATCCTGCCGCAGGCAGCCGCGGCGCTCGAATCGCAGCTGATCCAGAAGAACCCGGACATGCAGGAACTGATCGGCAAGACGATCAACGAGAAGGCTCTGGCGCTGGCCTCGCGCCGCGCCGACCTCGAGAAGGAAGCAGCACTCGCCTACGCGAAAGTGTTCTCCGAAAAGGAACTGACCGACATCGCCGCCTTCTACAATTCCGATTCGGGCAAGAAGCTGCTCGATAGCGGCCCGACGGTGACCCGCGAATTGGTCAAGGCAGCCGACATCTGGCAGAACGGCCTCGGCCGCGATCTCGCCCAGCAGGTCGGCGAAACGTTGGCCGCAGCCGCCAAGGCAAAGGCGCAGGCAGCACCTGCCGCGCCCGCCGACGGAGCCGCAGCTCCGGCCGATGGCGCAGCGCCCGCCGACGGCGCGGCCCCCGCGGACAACAACTGACCCGCATTTTCAAATGGCCTTGCGGCCTACTGCGAAAGCCCGGCCTGTCCGGGCTTTTTGCGGCCTACCTGTCTGACACATTTCTGAAGCCTGGGAGCCGCGTCATGGCCGGTTACGACTACGATCTTTTCGTCATCGGCGGCGGCTCGGGCGGGGTGAGGGCGGCGCGCGTCGCCGCGGCACTCGGCAAGCGTGTCGGCATCGCCGAGGAATACCGCTATGGCGGCACCTGCGTCATCCGCGGCTGCGTACCGAAAAAGCT
>NZ_RZQE01000692.1:0-2381 GCF_004022955.1 Mesorhizobium sp. M7A.F.Ca.US.002.01.1.1
TGGTGCGCACCGCACTCCAGGATGCCGGTTCGATCGCAGCCCTTCTGATCACCGCCGAAGCGATGATTACCGACGTTCCGGCCAAGGATGCAGCACCTGCGGGTGGCGGCGGTGGCGGCATGGGCGGAATGGGATACTGAGGACCTGGCGCCAGGAGAAAGCCATGCGTGAACCGACACTGCTTCCGGTATTCCGCACGCTTGGGGTCAAGCCGCCGGTCGCCGTTGCGGCGACGCCGGCCAGATCCAGCAGCATGAAGAACGTGGTTGCCAGCATTCGGGAGGGGCTCGCTTCACAGGGCGAGCCTGGTTTCGAAGCTGGGCGTGGCCCTGTGGACAGTCGTTGTGCTGGCGGCAGTGTTTTTCATTGTGCACGCCTGAACCGCTCGGTGGCGGGCGAGAACCAAGAGGACTCGGAATATGGCAACCGCTACGCGCTTCGGATGGACCATCCGGACAGCTGGACCATTTTCGACGTCTTCACCGGCCAGCCCGCCGAGTCCGGCCACAAGGTCATGGTCGGAGTTAATGCTGGTGAAGCGGACGAGATGGTCAGACGGTTGAACGATCAGGACGCCAAGCGGCGGGACGAGGCCGACCCGACTGACCTGTGCTGACAAACCGGCAAGCTGCTGGAATGATTCGCTAACCAGCTGTGGGTGTGTACAGTCGCATTGTCGCCGGCCGGGACATCGGTACCGGCGCTTGAGAGCGACCATCGCTTTCCCGCCCCTCGATGGGAGCCGCATTATGGACAACGATCATTCGGCCGATACTATTTCAACTTTTGACTGCAATATTCTGCGCGACGCGTTCACAACTCGGTCATTGAAAAGCAGATCCCCGAGGATCAGTTGCAGGCCTACGCTGTGCTTTTGATCCGCGACTCGGCAACTCCGATTTTGGTTCAGCACTGCTGGCCTGGATCGTAAAGAGATTAACTTTGTCGCCGTGCCTAACTTGCCGGAGCGGACATCTGCTCGGCGCTCGCTTTCATTTTTGCCTGAAAGGATAATGAGCATGAGATACATGAAAACTCCGGACGCTCCGGTCGTAACGATGGAGCCAATCGTCGAGGCCGCAAAAGTCCTATCGAAGCGGCTGACGATCAGAAGCGACGAAGCCGCAAGGCGAAAGATCGCCGACACCGACGGCACGATGCGGCGGGCGCGCCAACTTGCGGAAAGCAATCGCCTGATTTGATGAATTGACGCCAACGTCCTGCCGCGGTTGACGCTTATTACGTCATGCGCGTCGGCACGTTACATCTATAACCATATTTCGCTCCAGGAGATATTGACCTCGCCAAGGCCGTCGGCGACTCGCATCGCGACATCATGCGGTGCTGCTGGCCAATCCATTCGCAGTCTTCTGGAGGTGGCCCCGGCGATGCATATCTTGAGCCTAAGACGCCCATTTCAATGCAAAATATGCGTCTTCTATCGGGCGACCGTGCAACCCCGTTTGAGGGCGGAGATTGGGGCGCGAAGCCGCCGTCCCACTCAGCAACAACCCCAACCATCAGTGGAATCGGTTGCCACTGAAATCGAAATTGAACTGCACTAATTCCCATACTCGAGTTTTGCGTATAGTTTGTTGACGGGGAGGACTTTATACGTGGGGGCGGCGCGCTTTCAACAGACAGCACGTCGCCATCTACGTCACTGGGGTCTATCCCGAAGACACGCAGGGTTCCCTCTCCGCCTGAAAAGTCTGCACTTTCGCCGCATGCGTTACCCAGCACCGCATCGACGAGCTGAGCGTTGGCGTGTCGTGGGCAACGCCCTCGAAGGAGCGGAGACGAACCACATATGGATCGACCGCGTCAGTCTCATTTTGAGGCGAAGCGGAATCACCGAATGATTCGTGTGAACAAGGAGCGACACTACCCCGTACTAGCGCCCCCTCATTCTTCGGGGGATAGATTCACCCACCAAATTCTGAGAATGCTGGCTTTTAGTAAACCGCGAGACTGATCTCACGGCCAACACAAACGGCAATCCCAACGCCAGCATCGCTAACAACCAGTCTGCTTTCGGCAGGAGGTTAAGTCGGACGGAATGACCGAGATGAAGGCGCATTGCTGCCGCTAGCTAGGATCCGCTACGAGGATGGGGAAGCACAAGCAGTGCGCTGGAAAGGCGTCAGGCTGTTCTTTCTATGCCTAGGAATGTGCGTATATTGTGCGTAAGAGAGAGGTCGGAGATTTGTAATGACCCACGCACAGCTGGCCCAATCGAAAGTGGTCTCAGGTTTTGTCGACAGCCTGCAGGAGCCGCGCACGCCTTATATCTCGCCGAAGCGCCTGTCGCAGGCGCTTGGCGTGAAGGTGGCCAACCTGGCGCAGTTGACCGGCGTCCACCGCAACACGCTGCGCAATCC
>NZ_RZQE01000693.1:0-2361 GCF_004022955.1 Mesorhizobium sp. M7A.F.Ca.US.002.01.1.1
GTTCCTGGACAATCAGCCACGTCACCTCGGCGCCTTCGCCGAGCACGAGCTGGCTGACCGAGCTGCCCAGGGCAGCGCCGTCACCTGTCTGCCGTTCGACGATGACGGCCTTGGCGCCGGCGCCGACACGCACTGGCAGGCGCACATGGGTCTGGCCGCCGGCCTGCAGGTTCTGCAGCTCGACCGGCTTTTCGAGTTCCACGCCATCGGCGATGTCGACAAAATATCCGTCGGCGACGAAAGCCGTGTTCAGCGCGCCGATGGCGTCGTCGCTGCCATAGGGGTCGAGCCCAGGTGCTGCGCTGCCGTCGACCAGCTTTTCCGACAGGCGCTGGAAAGAGACGCCTTCAAGAACCGGCGCTTTGGCGTCGGACTTGCCGTTCAGGATCGACACCACGGTGGAACCGTCGACGATCGGCGCAATGACTTTGGCCAAGGCGGCCGGGTCGAAGTCCGGCACGGTATTCAGCAACCGGCGCAGGTCGGTGTAGTGCCAGGATTCGACGCGCCGCGTCGGCAGGCCGTGCTTGATCGTCTCGATGGCGTCGTCGCGCTTCAGCATCACCGCGCCGTCGCCGGGCAGCAGCGACAACCGGTCGCCGAACGCGTCGATCAACGCTGTCTCGGCCGGTGTCCGCTGCGGTTGTGCGTGCATGTTCATCGGTATTACCTCTGGCATCTCACGCTGCTTCGCCGATCACGCCGGCATAGCCATTGGCTTCCAGGTCGAGCGCCAGCGACTTGTCGCCTGACTTGATGACCTGCCCCTTGTAGAGCACATGCACGGTGTCGGGCACGATGTGCTCAAGCAGGCGCTGGTAATGGGTGATGACCAGGAACGCCCGGTCCGGCGCGCGCAGCGCGTTGACGCCATCGGAAACGATCTTCAGCGCATCGATGTCGAGCCCGGAATCGGTTTCGTCGAGCACGCACAATTTCGGCTCCAGCAGCTTCATCTGCAGGATCTCCGCCCGCTTCTTCTCGCCACCGGAGAAGCCGACATTGAGCGGCCGCTTGAGCATCGCCATGTCCATGCTGAGCGAGGCGGCGGCTTCCTTCACGCGCTTCAAAAATTCCGGGATCTTCAGCGGCTCCTCGCCACGCGCCTTGCGTTGCTCGTTCATCGCCACCTTCAGGAATTCCATGGTGGCGACGCCCGGTATCTCCATCGGATACTGGAAGGCGAGGAAAATGCCTGACGTGGCGCGCTCGGCCGGATCCATTTCGAGGATCGACTGGCCGTTGTAGAGGATGTCGCCTTCGGTCACCTCATAGTCCTCGCGACCGGCGAGGATGTAGGACAGCGTCGATTTGCCCGAGCCGTTCGGCCCCATGATCGCGGCAACCTCGCCGGCTTTCACCGTCAGGTTCAGACCGCGGATGATTTCGGTGCCGTCATCGACGATGCGGGCGTGCAGGTTTCTGATTTCAAGCATTTTTTCGTTTCCTGAATATCTGTCCGGTCAGCCGACCGAGCCCTCAAGCGAGATACCGATCAGCTTCTGCGCCTCGACAGCGAATTCCATCGGCAGTTGCTGGATGACGTCCTTGACGAAGCCGTTGACGATCAGCGCGATCGCCTCCTCTTCAGGGATACCGCGCTGCATGACGTAGAATTTCTGGTCCTCGGAAATCTTCGACGTGGTCGCTTCGTGCTCGAACTGCGCCGTCGAATTCTTGGCTTCCATGTAGGGCACGGTGTGCGCGCCGCACTGGTCGCCGATCAGCAGGGAATCGCAGTTGGTGAAGTTGCGGGCGTTGGTCGCCTTGCGGTGCGCCGAGACCTGGCCGCGATAGGTGTTCTGCGAGAAGCCGGCGGCGATGCCTTTGGAGATGATGCGGCTCGACGTGTTCTTGCCGAGGTGGATCATCTTGGTGCCGCTGTCGACCTGCTGATAGCCGTTCGACACGGCGATCGAATAGAATTCGCCGGAGGAATCATCGCCGCGCAGGATGCAGCTCGGATATTTCCAGGTGATCGCCGAGCCGGTCTCGACCTGCGTCCACGAGATCTTCGAGCGATCGCCACGGCAGTCGCCGCGCTTGGTGACGAAATTGTAGATGCCACCCTTGCCCTCGGCGTCTCCGGGATACCAGTTCTGCACCGTCGAATATTTGATCTCGGCATCGTCGAGCGCCACCAGTTCGACGACGGCGGCATGCAGCTGGTTCTCATCGCGCTGCGGCGCCGTGCAGCCTTCGAGATAGGAGACGTAAGCCCCCTCCTCGGCGATGATCAGCGTGCGCTCGAACTGGCCGGTGTTCTTCTCGTTCATGCGGAAATAGGTCGACAGCTCCATCGGGCAGCGCACGCCCTTGGGCACGAAGACGAACGAGCCGTCGGTGAACACGGCCGAATTC
>NZ_RZQE01000694.1:0-2336 GCF_004022955.1 Mesorhizobium sp. M7A.F.Ca.US.002.01.1.1
GCCGTGGTTCCGATTTCGGCCAGTCCAGCCCGAGCGAAGGCTTCAATCGCAGTGGCGGCGGTGCCAAGAGCGGCGGCGGTGGCGGTTCGTCGCGCGAACTGGACGACGAAATCCCGTTCTGATCGCAACTGCAGATGTTGTTTTTGGCTTAAGTCAAACATTGCGCCCGAGAGTCCCTCATGGACTTTCGGGGTTTTGCATTGTCGAACTGAACGCCGACATGGCGATCAACGAAATATGGCGAAGGACGAGTTCGATGAAAGCACGCGTAAAATGGGTCGAGGAACGCACTTTCGTCGGCGAGTCCGGTAGCGGCCACAAACTGGTGCTGGGAACCGCGCCCGGACCGGAAGGCAGGACGCCGGGACCGAGCCCGATGGAGCTGGTGCTGATCGGCACCGGCGGCTGTTCGGCCTATGATGTCGTGCACATCCTCGAAAAGGGGCGCGAGGCGGTCGAGGACTGCGTGGTCGAGCTCGAGGCCAACCGGGCGGAAACCGAACCCAGAGTGTTCACCCGCATTCATATGCATTTCGTCGTCAAGGGCAGGCAACTCTCCAGCGACAAGGTGAAACGCGCGATCGACCTTTCGATCGAAAAATATTGCTCGGCCTCCGCGATGCTTGCCAAGACCGCCACGATTACCCACGATTTCGAGGTCGTCGACACGACGGCGAGATAGAGCCGGCTTCGATTCTCGCCGCGTCAGCCTGTCAGCCCGCTATCAGCGCCTTGATGCCGTCGGCGACGAATTGCACGGCCAGTGCTGCCAGGATGACGCCGAGCAGGCGGGTCAGGATCGAGCGGCCGGTCTGGCCGAGGATGCGGTCTATGCGTTCCGACAGCACGAACACCAGATAGGTGATGGCAAGGCAGACGAAGATGATGCCGACCAGCGCCGCCTGCGCCGCGAAGCCTTGAAAGGAACCTGAGAGCAGCACAGTTGCCGCAATGGCGCCGGGACCCGCGATCAGCGGGATTGCCAGCGGGAAGGCGGCGATGTTGTGGATCATGTCCTTGGTGATGGCGACGTCGCCGATCTTCTCCTTGCGGTCCTGCCGGCGCTCGAACACCATTTCGAAGGCGATGAAGAACAGCAGGAAGCCGCCGGCGACGCGGAAGGCCGGCAGCGTGATGCCGAACACCGACAGGATCGAGGCGCCTGCAACCGCAAACAGCGCCATCACCAGGAAACCGATGATCGACGCGCGGACGGAAACCTGCTGGCGCTCCTCGCGGTTCATGCCGCGCGTCACGGCGAGGAACAGCGGCGCCAGGCCGGGCGGATCGATGGTCACGAGAATGGTGACGAACGCGTTGAACAGGCTGTCGAAACTCGGCATCTCTGACCCTCCCGCCGGGCCGTGCCCGTACCAGGATAATTGGTAGAGCAAAGCCCGTTCGGTGGGAACTGTTCGTGAGAAAGTGGTTGATGCCGGCGGGACAGCGGAGGGCGCAAAGGGTCGCGACGCTTTTATTCCGGGCTGCTGCATTCTTCGGCGATCAAACCGCTCGGCGCGCCAGGAACTCGACCTCCAGCCGCCATGTCGCGCCATTGTCGTGCGAGCGCTCGCCCAGCCATCGGAAGGCGTTTTCGGTGATGCGTGAAAAGCCCCAGCGTACTGAGCTGCCGGTGCCGTCGGTGCCCACTTGCACGATCGTGTCGCCCTCGGCGCGGCCGAGCTGGCGGCTGAAATACTGGTTGCGCGGGTCGCTCCAGAAGATGTGCCAGGCATCCGCGCCGGGATCATAGACGCGCAGCGTCGTGCCATAGAAAGTCCATTTGCCGAGCGAAGGCTGGGAACCAGTGTCCCGCGCGGGCAGGATCCAGACGTCCTGGATCGCCCGGCCTTCCAGCACCCAGCCGAAATGCACCTCGCCGCGCCCTGTCAGCACCGTTCCGTCCTCGAGGTGGCGCGAGGCCTCGAAAGTCCAGGCGCCGACGAAGCGGCCGTAAAGGCTCAGTTTTTCGGCAAGGCCTTCGATCGGTCCGGCGCTATGCAGAGCATCGGCAAACGAAGATTGATCGAACATGGTTGTGGCCTCTTCTTGTCAGGAGATTGGGAGGGAATAGGCGGTTACGGGGTTCTGGGCTTGGGAAAAATTGCTATATTTCGACCATGACGACGACCACGCATAGTCTCGCATCCGGAGCCGGTTGGCATGTGACGGATGTGATCTGCACGGCCGGCGCCGGCCGGCCGTTCGAGGAGGCGCATCAGGATTTCTGTGTGGCTGCAGTCACCAGCGGCACGTTCCGCTACCGCGCCCAACAAGGAACGGCGATGCTGGCGCCCGGCGCGCTCCTGCTCGGCAATCCCGGCACATGTTACGAA
>NZ_RZQE01000695.1:0-2332 GCF_004022955.1 Mesorhizobium sp. M7A.F.Ca.US.002.01.1.1
GGTTTGAAGTCACGCTTAGCCCGCCGCTCTGGCTGCATCTGCTGGTCTGGATTCCGCTGGCTGTCGTGCTGTGCCTGGCGGCGCTGCGGCTGATCAAAGGCGTGCTGCTGACGCTGCAATACCGCAACAAGGCGGCCGAAGGCCGGTTGGATCGCGGCGAATGAGCGAGGCAACCGTTAAAGCCGATGGCCGATCGCGGCCTAGGACGGCATTGCTGCTCGGCCTTGGCCTTGTGCTGTTCCTGATCCTGCTGGTGCTCGGCACCTGGCAGGTGCAGCGCCTTTATTGGAAGGAAGGCCTTCTGCAGACCATCGACCAGCGCACTCATTCAGCGCCGCGGCCGCTGGCCGAGGTCGAGAAAGAATTCGCAGCCACCGGGGACGTCGATTATACGCCCGTCGCCGTCACCGGGACGTTCCTGCATCAAGGCGAACGGCATTTTTACGCGACCTGGGAAGGCGATGCCGGCTTCAATGTCTACACGCCGCTGGCGCTCGACGACGGCCGCTTCGTCCTGATCAATCGTGGCTTCGTGCCTTACGATCTGAAGGACGCCGCCAAGCGCGCCAAGGGACAGGTGACCGGCAGAGTGACGGTCACGGGGCTCGCTCGCAACCCCCTGCCAGCAAAGCCGTCGATGATGCTGCCCGACAACGATGTGGCGAAGAACATCTTCTACTGGAAGGACCGCGACGTCATGGCGGCGAGCGCGGGCCTGCCGGCTGGGTTCACGCTGGTGCCGATCTTCATCGACGCAGACAAGACGCCAAATCCAGGCGGATTGCCGGTTGGCGGCGTCACCATCATCGACCTGCCGAACAGCCATCTGCAATATGCCGTCACCTGGTACGGGCTTGCCGCAGCGCTCGCCGCCGTGCTCATCCTGCGGCTTCGCCGCCCCGCGAAAGAGGAATGAACGCGAGCGACGCCCCCTTTCTACCGATGCCCTTGACAGGGCAGGGGTGCGCACCTCATTTCGGCTTTGATCAACCGGCCCGGATTTAATGCTTCAGACAACCACCAAACCACCTCTGACGATCCGGCTCTGCCAGCCGCGCGGTTTTTGCGCCGGTGTCGACCGTGCCATCCAGATCGTCGTGCTGGCGCTGAAGAAATATGGCGCGCCGGTCTACGTCCGCCATGAAATCGTGCACAACCGCTACGTCGTCGAGGGGCTGCAAAGCCTTGGCGCCGTCTTCATCGAGGAACTCTCCGAGATCCCGGCCGAACATCGGCAGTCGCCGGTCGTGTTCTCGGCGCATGGCGTGCCGAAATCGGTGCCGGCGGATGCGAAGGCGCGCAATCTCTTCTATCTCGATGCCACTTGCCCGCTGGTGTCGAAGGTCCACAAGCAGGCGATGCGCCATCAGCGGCTCGGCCGTCATGTGCTGTTGATTGGTCACGCCGGACATCCCGAGGTGATCGGCACCATGGGCCAGCTCCCGGACGGAGCGGTGACCCTGATCGAAACCGAAGCCGATGCCGCAAAGCTCTCGCCCGTCGATCCGCAGGCGCTAGGCTTCGTTACCCAGACCACATTGTCGGTCGAGGACACCGCCGGCATCATCCGCGCCTTGCAGGATCGCTTTCCGGCGCTGCAGGCGCCAGCGGCGGAATCGATCTGCTATGCCACCACCAACCGCCAGGAAGCCGTCAAGGACACCGCGCCGGGCGCCGATCTCTACCTGATCGTCGGCGCGCCGAATTCATCCAATTCGCGACGACTTGTCGAAGTGGCGGAGCGTGCAGGCGCCACCATGTCGCTTCTCGTGCAGCGCGCCGCCGAGATTCCGTGGAATGACATCGGCAACATTTCGACGCTCGGCCTGTCGGCCGGCGCGTCGGCGCCCGAAATCATCGTCGACGAGATCATCGACGCGTTCCGGCAGCGCTTCGATGTCACGATCGATCTGGCCATCACGGCCACGGAAACGGAGGATTTTCCGGTCATGCGGGTACTGCGCGATGTCGAACTGACGCGGGCCGACATGGCCTTCGTCAATGGAGCCGCGTAAGGCACATGGCGGTCTACACTGACGTCGCGGAAGGCGAACTCGGCGCATTCCTGAAGCACTATCCGGTCGGCGATCTCCTGTCCTACAAGGGCATCGCCGAAGGCACCGAGAACTCGAACTTCCTGCTGCACACCTCGAGCGGCTCCTACATCCTGACGCTCTATGAGAAACGCGTCGAGAAGGCGGATCTGCCGTTTTTCCTCGGGCTGATGGGCCATCTCGCCTACAAGGGCGTGTCCTGCCCGCTGCCGGTGACCGCCCATGACGGCAGCGTCATCGGCACGCTCGCCGGCCGGCCGGCGGTCATCATCACCTTC
>NZ_RZQE01000696.1:0-2310 GCF_004022955.1 Mesorhizobium sp. M7A.F.Ca.US.002.01.1.1
CAAAGGCAACCGTGTGATTGGCTACTATGCCGTTGCCAGCGGCGCCGTGAAAATGGTCGAAGCTTCCAGCCGTTTCCGGCGCGACATGCCCGATCCGATCCCCGTCGCAGTGCAAGGCAGGTTGGCCGTAGACCAAGCCTATCACGGTCGGGGCATCGGGCGGGCGCTGGTAAGGGATGCCGGTCTACGAATTCTCCAGGCTGCTGAAATACTGGGCATCAAAGGCATAGTGGTGCATGCGATTTCCGACGATGCCCGAGCTTTCTACATCACCATCGGGTTCGAGCCCTCGCCGGTCGAGCCGTTGACACTCATGGTCACGCTCGCTGATCTCAGCGAAAGCATTGGCTGACGACTTCCTGCCAGTGCTCTGGGGAAGTCCGGCGCCTAGAACACCAACTCCCCCACGAGATAGACCCCAAGCGCCAGCAACCCCGCGAAGAACACTTTGCGGAAGGTCTCGACACTCATCTTCTGGCGCAGCGCCTGGCCGGCGAACATGCCGGCCAGCGCCGGCACAAGGGCTGCGACCGAACCGACCATTTGCGCACTCGGCGACGCCAGGGCGCCGGTCCTGAACAACCCGATGGCGAGCGCCGCCGTCGACACGGTGAAGGACAGGCCGAGCGCCTGGATCAGGTCTTCTTTCTCCAGCCGCAGCGACTGCAGATAGGGCACCGCCGGGATGACGAAGACGCCGGTGGCGCCGGTGACCAGCCCGGTCGCCACCCCGACCAGCGGTGACATCAAGGCTTCGCCGCGCGCCGGCGTGGTGAAGCCAAGCTTGAGCAGGCCGAGAATGGCGTAAAGCACCAGCGCCGCACCGAGCCCGGCCGAGGCAACGCCAGAGTGCGTGCCGGTCAGCAGGCCGGCGCCGGCAACGGTGCCGAGCATCACGCCGGCCATCATCGTCCACAGCCGCTTGCACAGCCGGCCGAAGGACGGGCCGGTCAGCAATTGCCAGAAGTTGGTAACCAGCGACGGGATCAGCAGCAGTGCCGCGGCCTGTGCTGGCGGCATCGTTACCGCCAGCAGCCCCATCGCCACGGTCGGCAGCCCCATGCCGACGACGCCCTTGACGAAGCCGGCGGCGAGGAACACGGCGCCGATCCAGGCGAGGATGCCGGCGCTCAGCATGATCGTATCTTCAGGGCCGGATCAGTCATGCAGCAGCATATCGGTTGCGTCGGCATCCGGGCTGGCGGCCTTTGCCGGCGCCGCATCGCGGCTGGTGGATACGACCGTCGCCGCGCATCCCCGCAGGCCTGATCCCGCTCGCGCCATGGCAAGGCCGGCCACGGCAATGGCCAGCACGATCGCCGTGCTTTCAAGAATGCCGAGCCGCCCTGATGTTCGTTCGTTCATCGCAATTCTCCTTCGAAACTGTTTGACGAAAATCCTGGCCGATCACAATGTGGAAGTTGCGCTGCCAGCCTTCGGCCACGACGAAGGCTGGTTGGCCGACCGCCTTCCCGGCGCTGAATATTCGCAGGAGCAAGAGAATGCGCTTCGATCTGGTCGATCTCCGCCTGTTCCTGCTGGTGGCCGAACGCGGCAGCATCACCCATGGCGCCGAGCTTGCCGGACTGGCCCTGGCGTCGGCCAGCGCCCGCATCAAGGGCATGGAGGAGCGGCTCGGCGCGCCGCTGCTGGAGCGCCGGCGCCGTGGGGTGGTGCCGACGGCGGCCGGACAGGCGCTGCTGCATCATGCGCGCGCGGTGCAGAACCAGATCGAAGCGATGACCGGCGACCTCGCCGCCTATGCCACCGGCCTGCGCGCCCGCGTCCGGCTGATGGCCAACACCGCCGCCACAGCCGAGTTGCTGCGCGAGATCCTGCCCACCTTCCTTGTCGCGCATCCCGGCATCGACATCGAGCTCGACGAGCGCCCCAGCCATGAGATCGCGCAAGCCGTGGCCAGTGGTGCGGCCGATCTCGGCATCGCCGCCACCTGGGCCGGCCTTGCGCACCTCGAGCAGAAACCGTTCTTCATCGACCGGCTGGTGGTGATCGCCGCGCGAAACCGGCCCGGCCTTGAAGGCCGCACCGTCAACCTCACTGAGCTTCTCGGCGAATCTTTCGTCGGCCTCAGCACCGGCCATGCGCTGCAGGAGCACATCGCCCGCCAGGCGGCCCGCCTTGGCGGCCATCTGCATGTCCGCATCCGCGTTCCCGGCCTCGACAATGTCTGCCGGCTGGTCGCGCAAGGTGCCGGCATCGCCATCGTGCCGGAAAGTGCCGCGCGCCGCTCGGCACGCTCGCTGCGACGCCTTCGGCTGACCGACGACTGGGCGACGCGCCAGCTCAATC
>NZ_RZQE01000697.1:0-2303 GCF_004022955.1 Mesorhizobium sp. M7A.F.Ca.US.002.01.1.1
TGATCTGGCGAAAACCAGGGGAGCGGCGTGCACTTCATCTTTTTGTCGGCTCGTGGGGCTGGTCCTGTGCAGCAATGCGTCGATGGTTTACTTCGCTTTGGATTCGCTCCGTGTGGCAGTCGTCACGACGCTGGCCTGTTCGCTGCTGCTTCAGGCCGGCTACTTCGGCCGCGTGCTCTTTCTGATCTGGCAGTCCTCTAGCCGCGCTCGTGGAACTCGCCACAGGGGCCAGCATGCCGATGGTTACAGGAAAGCTCGGGTACCAGTCGTCTGACTCTGATCAACTGCGGAATGCAATTTTCAGCTGTGTCCCGGCTTGGTCGAATGCCCAGCATGTGCTGCTGCTTTGATGCGCGGATGACAGGATCAGTGCTCAGACCCACACCAATTTTGGTCACCCTCTGATGACTGAGCTGATCGTATAGGGAATCTGTGTTCGGCTAACACGCGACCATACCCCTGGGCTGACCGGTGCGTAGCAGGTTCAGGTACTTTTTTGCTGGAGATAGCATGCTGGAAAAATTCGAACGTTATCCGCTCACCTTTGGACCCACGCCGATCGAGAGGCTCGACCGCCTCGGCAAGCATCTGGGCGACAAGGTGGAAATCTACGTCAAACGCGAGGACTGCAACTCCGGTCTCGCGTTCGGCGGAAACAAGCTGCGCAAGCTCGAATACATTGTGCCCGACGCGATCGCGTCAGATGCCGATACGCTCGTCACAATCGGTGGCGTGCAGTCCAACCATACGCGCATGGTCGCTGCGGTCGCCGCCAAGATCGGCATGAAATGCCTCCTGGTCCAGGAGAGCTGGGTCCCACATGATGATGCTGTCTACGACCGGGTCGGCAATATCCTCTTGAGCCGCATCATGGGGGCAGAGGTGCGCCTGGTTGACGAGGGCTTTGACATCGGCATCCGCCGCAGCTGGGAAAAGGCACTTTATGAAGTCAAGGCAAGGGGCGGCAGGCCATATGCGATACCTGCCGGCGCCTCTGTCCACAAATACGGCGGCCTGGGCTATGTGGGGTTCGCTGAGGAGGTGCGTGCCCAGGAAGAGCAGCTTGGGTTTGCCTTCGACTATATCGTCGTCTGTACGGTGACTGGTTCAACCCACGGCGGCATGCTCGTCGGGTTCGCCAAGGATGGTCGACAGCGCAACGTGATCGGTATCGATGCCTCCGCCATGCCCGCCAAGACCAAGGCGCAGGTGCTTGGCATCGCCCAAAATACAGCGAAGCTCGTCCACCTCGGAGCGGAAATTGTCGAGGCAGACGTGGTGTTGTTCATGGACTACGCGTACCCGGGTTATGGCGTTCCATCGGAGGAAACCAAAGAGGCAATCCGTTTGTGCGCGCGGCTCGAGGGCATGATTACGGACCCCGTTTACGAGGGCAAATCGATGCAAGGGATGATCGACCTCGTCCAGAGGGGCTTCTTTCCACAGGGATCGAGGGTCCTCTACGCACATCTAGGCGGCGCACCGGCGATCAACGGGTACGGCTACACCTTTCGCAACGGCTGACGTTCGGCAGTCTGCGATTCCGCGGTCGCGCTCGAACGTGGGTAGGTAGCGTCGTTCGAGCGCTTGGCTGGAGAAGTGGAGGCAGCGACGGGCATCCACTAATTGGTACCATTACGTGCTGTCGGTGCTCAACGCCACGCGCATTGAGCGCATGCCGCCGTTGGCAACCGCGAGGCGAATTTTGACTCCGGGGCAAGAATCCACACGCGGCGGTGGCGGCACGAGGACCAAGCCGGCGAGTTCGCGCTTTCGAACTGGCGCCAAACTGCCACTGCTCGAGGGCCGAGGCCAGTCTAATCACAGGCGAGCCGTCCAAGCTCTCAAGAGTGATAGGGCGAAACCCGACAGCGGCAGAAGACATGTCGGGTTCACGACAATCGGCCGCATTTGGCCTCGTGGAGAATTTCAAAGCATTTCCCGCCGCTTACCGGAGCTGAGGGAATTGGCACCTCCGTTGCAGCTTGATGTGCGGCAACACGGTGAGAGCTTCGCTGAAGCAAGCCAGAGGGAGCGATGCCCTCGAGACCGTGTCCGATTTTGACTGGAAAATATTCCGCGACAAAAGAGACGAAAGGTGTGGAATGACTTTGGACACCAAGATGGAACTGCGTATGGGGTCCCCGGCTCCTGCGATCAAAGTGGAGAACTGGCTGCGTGGCGAGCCCCTCACGAACTTTCGGCCCGGCAAGGTCTACCTCGTTGAGTTTTGGGCGACTTGGTGCGGACCATGTGTCGACGCCATGCCCCATTTGATCGAACTGCAGGAGAAATATGAAGGC
>NZ_RZQE01000698.1:0-2300 GCF_004022955.1 Mesorhizobium sp. M7A.F.Ca.US.002.01.1.1
ACGAATTCCGCTTCGAGACCGGGCCGCTCGACAACCCCTACACCGCCGATGGCAAGGCTTCTGTCGATCTCGGGCTGAAACCGAGTTTCGCCATCGAGGCCAATGGCGCGCAGGTGCAGTTCGACGAGGCGGTGGGCGCCGAAGCCGGCGCCGGCCTGACGCTGGACCAGCGCATCGCGGCGTTCGAGCAAGCGCTGCTCGATATGCCGAAGCCGACCATCCCCGGCACTGTCGAGGTCAAGCTGCCGGCGGTGGTGGTCGGCGACACCACGGTGCGCGACGTGCATCTTTCCGCCGAGCCGGTCGATGGGGGCTGGTCGGTGAAATCGCTTGCCGCGACCTTGCCCGGCCGCACCACGCTGGAAGCGGATGGCATGCTGGTGCTCAATTTGGAAGGGCATTTCGGCTTCAACGGCTCGCTGCTGCTGGCCGTGGCGCAACCTTCCGGCTTTGCCGCCTGGCTGTCGAAGGATGTGGACGAGGCGATCCGCCGTCTGCCGGCCGCCGGCTTCAAGGCCAAGGTCGACCTCTCGCAGAAGCGCCAGGCCTTCAGCGATCTCGAACTGATCCTGGGCAAGGCGAAGTTTTCCGGCCGCATCGATTCCAGCCAGCCCGACGATGCCAAGCCCTCGGTGCTGATGCGGCTCGAAGGCGGTGATCTCGATGTCGACGGGCTGGCGGCCTTCGCCTCGATCTTCGTCAGCGACAAGGGCGCCAATCGCTTTGCCGACCGCGACCTCGATTTCCAGATCAAGGCCGGGCCGGTCAACGCCGGCGGGTTGACCGCCGACACGGTCGACACGGCGCTCAGGCTGCGCGACGGGCTGCTCGAAATCGACCGGCTTTCGGTGGGCGGGCTGGCCGGCGCCTCGATCAGCGCCACCGGCCGGATCAAGGATTTCCCCGCGAGCCCGACCGGCAAGCTCGATGCGTCGGTGGTTGCCGTCGATCTGAAGCCGCTGATCGATGTCGCCGCCCAGCACTATCCCGACAGTGCCGTGCTCAAGGGACTGTCGAGCCGTGCTGCTGCCTATCCCGAGCTGTTCCAGGATGCGCGCATCGACCTGGTGGCCAGTGCGGCCGACAATGGCGACGGCACCACGGGCCTGGCGGTGAGCGGGCAAGGCAAGGCCGGCGGCTCGGCCTTTTCGGCGTCGCTGTCGGGGAAGGGCGCGGTGGACAAGCTTCTCGAAGCGCCGGTGGCGCTGACCTTCAACGCCAAGAACCCTGATGCCACCGCGCTGCTGGCGCTCTATGGCCTGCCGGCGCTGCCGCTCGGCATGCTGGGCGAGGCAAACACCGATATTCAGGCCAAGGGCACGTTTGGCGGCGGCCTGGCGACGAATTTCAGCCTTGCCGGCAATGACTTCAAGGCCGGTTTCGAGGGAACGATCGCCGACACGCCGCAAGGCCTCGCCGCCAAGGGCAAGCTCAGCCTCGATGCCGCCGACATCGAGCCATGGCTGATGACGTCGGGCATCGGCCTGCCAGGCATGGGGGCGGGCATGTCGACGTCGCTCGCCGCGCAGGGCGACTACGGCAACGGCCTGCTGGTGCTGGACGAACTCAGCGGCGCCATCAACGAAGCGGCGGTGTCCGGCGACGTCAATATCGATGTAAAGGACGGCGTGCCACATCTGGCCGGGGCGCTGGCGCTCGACGAACTCGACCTCGATCCCCTGGCGGTGGCGCTGTTCGGCGACTCCGCCTTTCTGGCCGACAAGGAGGGCGCAGCCAAAGACCGGGCAGGCAAGGGTGGCGTGTGGCCGGCGACACCGTTCAGCCAGAAATCCAGCCTGCCATTCACCGCCGACCTCGACCTGACGACGGCAGCACTGGCCGCCGGCCGGTTCGCCACCGCCTATGACGCCGCCTTTTCGCTCAAGCTCGACCAGGAAGGCATCCGCGTTTCGGATCTCAAGGCGAAGTTGCTGGGCGGAGCGCTGACCGGCCTATTCGAGTTGAAGAACAACAACGGCACCGGGCTGTTCTCTGGCCAGATGAAACTGGCGGGCGCCGATCTGGCGACCGTGCTGCCGGATGCCGGCATCAGCGGCATCGGCGATTTCTCGACGGCGCTGTCAAGCAGCGGCAAATCGGTCGAAGGGATGGTGGCTGCCTTGTCAGGCTCCGGAACTGCGGCGTTGAAGGGCGTGAAAGTTGCTGGCCTCAATCCAGATGCGTTCAGTGCGTTCCTCGCCAAGGCGGATGCGATCGGGCGCGACATCGATGCGGCCAAGACCGCCGGCTTCGCGCCCGAGATCGCCGCTGATGGCAGTTTTGCCGCCGGCGATACCGAC
>NZ_RZQE01000699.1:0-2289 GCF_004022955.1 Mesorhizobium sp. M7A.F.Ca.US.002.01.1.1
TTTGTCTGGACTCTGCTGAACCAAGAGCCCACCATCGATAAGGCAGTGAACCCCTGCTTACCCAAGACAGCGGCGTCGTTTGGGCCAAGGCTATTTACCATCGGCCCTGGAAAGCGCTTTTGAAACAGGCCGGCCTGTCGGATGTGACGCTACATGAGCTGCGGCATACCTACGCCAGCACGATGGTTCGAAATGGCGCTCCGTTGATCATCGTGGCACAGGCCCTTGGTCGCAGCGACACCCGAACGGTGGAGAAGCACTATGCTCACCTCGCCCCGTCCTATAGCGGACATCATTCGCCGACTAGCACCCGACATTTAGAGGACAATCCAAATGGCTGAGGTCGTAATTGCCTGCTCACTTGCCGTGATCGCGTGCTTCTGCGCGTTGTGCATAATCGCGTTTTTCATGCTGGCGAAGTCCGCTACCCATCCTTCTTACCTTGAACAGGAAAGATGACGCCGCTCGGCGCTTGGCCGAGCCATTAGGTCCAACCGTGCGAGAAGCTGTGGCCACGGCGATGGCAAAGATCGACCTACGCCATTGCCGTGAGGCGCTTGCCCGCGCGCTCGTGCACGAAGGTGGCCATGTGAATAATAGGACCGGACCGCCCCACCTTCCGTGGCGTTACAGCTATTCAGAGCGATCGACAGTTCCACGCATTTGCGACGCCGCTTGGGCTTCGAAAAAGCTGACCGGCTTATCCGACGTCGCCCAGACGCAAATTCCGTAGGCAATCCCGAAGGAGATCAACAGGGCGGGCAAGATGGGTAAGCGGTGCATGGATCGGCTGGGCCTCTTTGTTGCAGACCCGCCCACAACCTCCTGCAACCCGATCGGTTCGACATAAAGTATTTACCGTGTTGGCATGGTTTACGGATGGTTTCGCAGGCCATCGCGGATGCTTGCCACTGTGTCTGCTGGCGGAGACAAAAAAAAGCCCGCTGCCGGGAGGAGGTGGCAGCGGGCTCGATTTTCGAATGTGGCGCGGGAGGAGGTGCGCCTCATTCAGCGCCGGCATCGCATCTGGGAGGAGTAGATGGCCGACAATCAAAATCTACCCGCTGCCCAGCGATTTCTGCAATCGTGGATCGTGCATAGCTGCTGTGCAGATTTGCCTGTGCCGACACACGTGTAGCATCAGGCCTCCGAATTGGGCAATTTTGTAAGCTCAGCAATCGAGGGAAGGCCGGTCCCGATCCTTGGAGGCGACACCAAGGCCAGTCGCGACGCAGAGGAAGAGGACGTGTTCGACAAGATCGCCGCCCGGCCCCGGAAAAAATTTGCCAGCGGGTCGGAACCTACTACTGCTGCTCCGGCATTTCAGTATTTTCCTGAGGGTCTTTTTTCACGCCCGGGCTGGGTGACGTATCCACTGGCGCATTACCGCCCTGGTTTTGCACAGGAGCACGCTTGAACGGTGCCGTCTGCCAAGAGCCGTTCGATAAGGGCGTGAGTACAAAGAATGCCATTAGGCCTAGGAAAATGACGGCAATAACCGCCACGCCCCACGCCATGAGTCTTCGCGTGCCGCGTTGTTCTTCCCTGCGAGATAGATTGTCCACCATTGCTCCGGCCTCTCGTGAAGTGGCGCCTGTTGCGAAAGCATCTCCCTCCTCGAACTTCGCTATTGCATCAAAGTTCCGGCCCCGGTGCAGCATCCGCGAAAGAGCATTTTTAAGCTTAGCGCTCTAACGGCGTCGCCGGCGCATTGGGGGAATAGGCTTCGGGTTTAGCCTTAGCCACTGACCGGCGGCGAAGTTCCTCGCGAATTCCTCGGTCTCGAAAAGATGCTGGGTGGTTTCGCCATTCTCGACGAGTTGTACCGCCCACTGGCCGTCGATGTGTTCGATACGAACACCAGCCCTTTGGTCATCGTCCACGGCCCGCACTCCCACACACGACGAAGGCACCAACAAATCATAGCGCCCAAAGCGCTTCAACGTTCGAAATGTACAAAGCGAAGGAGAAGTCCTGTGACCGGCGTGGTGCGCACACTCCTGGAACGCTGGCAACCGAAGGGTCGATCACGAAGACGGTCATAGGCGAAAATGCGACTTACGCGGCATCCCTGGATTGCTCGGTCGCGCTCGGTAGGCTCGGCCTGGAGGTCACTGTTACCGGCGTTGCAGCAAATCCTACGGCTGGAATGCCGTCGTGCGGATGCTAGAGGTTTAGTTGTATCCGAGCATGTGACGCAATCCGACAATCGGTAGATAGACGGTCCAAATCATACCGATGGCGGCGGCAACACCAAGGCCAATCGCGGGAGCCCACGCCCTCCATTGC
>NZ_RZQE01000069.1:0-18755 GCF_004022955.1 Mesorhizobium sp. M7A.F.Ca.US.002.01.1.1
AGCCTTCACATGCCGGTTTCGTCGGCAGGGGCATGCTGACGGCGGCGGTTTCGGGCGAGATCTTTGCCTCGCCAAGCGTCGAAGCGGTGCTGGCGGCCATTCGCGCGGTCACCGGCCCGGCCGGCTGCCTGCTGATCGTCAAGAACTACACCGGCGACCGTCTCAATTTCGGCCTGGCGGCAGAGAAGGCGCGCGCCGAAGGGTTTCGTGTCGAGATGGTCATTGTCGCCGACGATATCGCTTTGCCCGACATCACCCAGCCGCGCGGCGTTGCCGGCACCTTGTTCGTGCACAAGATATCAGGCCACCTGTCGGAAGCCGGCCACGATCTGGCTGAAATCGCGGCAGCGGCGCGGGCGGCGGCCAAGGACATCGTTTCGCTCGGGATGTCGCTGTCGTCCTGCTCGATCCCGGGCCAGCCGCACGAAGACAGATTTGGCGAGAACGATGGCGAACTCGGCCTTGGCATTCACGGCGAGCCGGGCGTCGAGCGGATTGCGGTGCAGAGCGCCGACAGGCTGGTGGCGATCATGGCGGAGCGCCTTGCGAAGCGGCTTGATCCCAAGGCCACCTACGCCTTGCTGATCAACAATCTCGGCTCCGTGCCGCCGCTCGAAATGTCCGTTATCGCCAATGCGGTGCTTGCCTCGCCGTTGGCTAAAACCATCAAACTGACGATCGGCCCGGGCCCGCTGATGACGGCGCTCAACATGAACGGCTTCTCGCTGTCGCTGATCCGGCTGGATGCGGCGCGCGAAACCGCCTTGCAGGCGCCGGTCGGCCCGCATGCCTGGATACCGGCAAAGCCGGTTGTTTCACCTGCCGTCGTGCCGATGGCGAAAGCGGCCGGACAAAGCGTGGCACGCAAGCCCAGCCAGGATGCGCGGACCCGGTCTCTTCTCGTTACCATCTGCGAAAGGCTGATCGCGCTCGAAGCTACTTTGAACGGACTGGACGCCAAAACAGGCGACGGCGACACCGGTTCGACGGTGGCGACCGGCGCGCGCAGTGTTCTCGAGCGGCTCGACACGCTACCGCTTGCCGAGCCTGCAGCCACCCTTGGCGCGATAGGCGACATTCTGAGCGCGTCGATGGGCGGCTCCAGCGGCGTGCTGCTGTCGATCTTCTTCACGGCGGCGGCGCAGGCTCTGGGCGGCGGCGCGAGCCTGCCCAGAGCGCTGCTTGCCGGCCTTGAACGGATGACCTTTTATGGCGGCGCCAGAATTGGCGATAGAACCATGGTCGATGCGCTGGAGCCGGCGCTCAAAGCACTCGACGCGAACGGCCTGGAGGAGGCGGCAACAGCAGCCCGCCATGGTGCCGAGGCCACGGCCGCCATGGACAAGGCAAAAGCCGGGCGGTCGACCTATGTCGGCAGCAAGCTGCAAGGTGTGGTCGACCCCGGCGCTCACGCGGTCGCCGAAGTCTTCGCGGCGGCCGCGGCATTGCATGAAGCGGCCTGACGTATGCTCCAGTTGTCGAATGACCGTTCTTTCGATACTGCCGGCAAGATGGAAACCGGGAATGCGGGTGACATGGCGGCGTTGAACCTTGCCCGGCTGATCGCGGCCGCCGCGGATACGATCGCCGCGAACGCCGAGGAATTGACGGCGCTCGACCAGGCGATCGGCGACGGCGACCACGGGCTGAACATGAAGCGCGGCTTCGAGGCCGTGCGCGCCGAAGCCGAAGCATTTTCGGCCAAACCGCTGCCCGATGCCCTGAAGGCGATCGGCACCAAGCTGGTGATGACGGTCGGCGGCGCCTCCGGCCCGCTGTTCGGCACCCTGTTCCTGGCATTCGGCAAGGAGATTTCGGCGAAACCCGATCGCGCCAATCTGACGGCGGCGTTCGGCAAGGCGATCGAAGCTGTGGCAGCACGCGGCAAATCGCAGATCGGACAAAAAACCATGCTCGACGTGCTGCAGCCGGTGCATGACGCGCTGCTGCAGGGAAAGACAGCTCTTGAAATCGCCGATATCGCCGACGCCGCGGCCGACGCGACCGTCCCTATGAAAGCCTTGCGTGGCCGCGCCTCGTTCCTGGGCAACCGATCGATCGGTCATATGGACGCCGGCGCGCGCTCAACCGCGCTGCTGGTGCGCACAGTGGCGCACAGCCTCGGGGAAAGCGCATGAGCAATGTCGGCATCGTCATCGTCTCGCATTCGCCGCTGGTTGCCGAGGGCACGGCCGACATGGTGCGGCAGATGGTGGGCGACGAAGTGCCGCTTGCATGGTGCGGCGGAAACGGCCATGGCGGGCTCGGCACCAATGTCGAGGCGATCATGGGCGCCATCGACAAGGCCTGGTCGGAAGCCGGTGTCGCCATTCTGGTCGATCTCGGCGGCGCCGAGACCAACTCGGAAATGGCGGTGGAGATGATCGGCGAGCCACGGTCGCACAAGATCATAGTCTGCAACGCGCCGATCGTCGAAGGCGCGGTGATGGCAGCGACCGAGGCCTCCGGCGGCGCCTCGCTGCGGGAAGTGGTGGCGACGGCACATGAATTGTCGCCGTCGTGAACGAACGGGAATTTTGAAAGACATGTCCGCATCCGCCGAAGCGACCGTTGTGATCACCCACGAGGTGGGTCTGCACGCGCGTCCTTCGGTGAAGTTCACCAAGCTGGCCAAGAGTTTTGCCGCCGAGGTGGAGATCGCGCTCGCCGCCAATGGACCATGGTTCGACGCCAAGAGCATCGTCAAGGTGATGGCGGCCAAGGCGCCGAAGGGCACCGTGCTGCACATCAGGGCCAGCGGTGACGGCGCCAATGATGCCGTCGACGCGTTGGTCGAACTGGTGCGGCGCGATTTCGACGAAGGCGCGGACCATGTCCGAACCGCTTAGACTGCAAGGCATTTCGGCGTCGGCCGGCTATGCCGAGGGGCCACTGTTCGACCTCGACCAGACTGTCGTATCCTATGTCGGCAAACAAACAGCCGACGACGAGAAGGCCGCGCTCGAAGCCGCAATCGCCGTCGCGACAAGCCGTCTCACCGCATTGAGCGAGATGGCCGAGGGCGATGCCGCCGACATTCTCGAGTTTCAGATCGCCATGCTGCAAGACGATGCGCTGAGCAGCCCGGCCTTTGCCGCGATCCGCACCGGCCTGCCAGCCGACAAAGCCTGGCGGCAAGCGCTTGATACCGAGATTGCCGGCTACGACGCTTCAGACCAGGATTATTTCCGCGCACGGGCCGCCGACATACGCGATATCAGGGACCAGGTGCTGCGGGCGCTGTCCGAGGATGGCGACGTCCAGGCGCCAACCGGCGCCATCCTCTACGGCTGGGATATCGCGCCGACGCGTTTTCTCGAAACCGACTGGAGCCGCGGCGGCGGCATCGCACTGAAGGCGGGCAGCACCGCCAGCCACGTCGCCATGCTGGCGCGTTCGCGCGGCGTGCCGATGGTTGTCGGGTTGGGCACTTCGCTGGCTCGTCTAACCGGCACAGCGCTGCTCGACGCCGAACATGGCGGCATTGTGCTGTCACCCTCCAAGACTGAAATCGCTGCTTTTCGCCAATCGTCCTCATCATTCCGGGCGCGCAGCGACCGGGCCGGGACGTTCCTGGCGCGACCGGCGGTGACCAAGGCCGGCACGGCGGTGCGCGTGCAGGTCAACATCGCCGACCCGTCCGATGTCGACCTCATCGACATTACGACCTGCGACGGAGTCGGGTTGATGCGCACCGAATTCCTGTTCGGCAAGACGCTGCCGGATGAGGAGACGCAGTATCGCGCCTATCGCAAGGTGCTGGAGTGGGCCGGTGAAAAACCGGTGACGATCCGCACCGTTGACGCCGGCGGCGACAAGCCGGTGCCCGGCTTTACGGTCGAGGAGAGCAATCCGTTTCTCGGCCTGCGCGGGATCAGGCTGTCGCTGGCAAGACCCGAGGTGTTTCGTGTACAGATCCGGGCGCTGCTGCGCGCCGCTGTCCATGGCAGCCTGAAAGTGATGTTCCCTATGATCGCCATTGTGGAGGAATACCGACAGGCAGCGGCGATGTTCGCCGAAGAGCAGACTGCACTTGCCGCACGCGGCGTCGCACACAACATGCCGCCGCTCGGCATCATGGTCGAAGTGCCTTCGGTGGCGATCGTACCGGAAGCCTTTACCGATGCCGCCTTCTTCTCGATCGGCTCCAATGATCTCACCCAGTATGTCATGGCGGCCGCCCGCGACAACGCTGCCGTGGCGCATCTCAATTCGGTCCGTCATCCGGCCGTGCTGCGGCTGATCGCTGCCGTGACGGCGTTTGGCCAGCGGGAAGAGATCCCGGTCAGCCTGTGCGGCGATGCAGCCGGCGATCCAGCCTCGATCCCGTCACTGATCGAGGCCGGCCTGCGCGATCTTTCCGTCGCGCCGGCGCAACTCGCCATGGCCAAGGCGGCCGTCGCGGACGTTTCTGTCTAGGCGCGGCCGGCATGGTCGACAGGACACCCGAACCCGGTTCCGAAGAGGCGATCCGCGCCTACAAGACGATCCTGTCGCAGGTCATCGACCAGCGCCCGTCCGGTATGCGCCAGCGCCTGGCCGATGCGCTCGGCAAGCACCGCAGCTTCGTCACGCAGATTTCCAGTCCTGCCTATTCGATCCCGATTCCGTCAAAACATTTGCCGGCTATATTTTCCGTCTGCCATTTCAGCCCGGCCGAGCGCGACCAGTTTCTCGCCGCCTATCACCAGGCGCATCCAGGCAAGATGTCGATCGCATCAGGCATGCGCAAGACGCGGCATGTCTCGCTGATCGTGCCGGATTTCGGCGACGACAAGCAGAACGCCGCGCTCGATAAGGCGGTGAACGATTTTATCCAAAAGATCACCAGCATCACCGGCAAGAGTGGCTGATCGAACTCTTGTTTTACGCAATTCCGGACGGAAAACCGCGATACACTTTTCCTGGAATTGCTTTGGAAGGCCTATTTCGGGAGGAGACGGCCGTGAAGAAGTTTATCAATTCGGTGGACACGGTGCTGACCGAAAGCCTCGACGGCTTCGTCGCCGCCCATGCCGACATCCTCGTGCTCGGCGACGCGCACAAATTCATCCGCCGAAAGACCTTGCGGCCGGGCAAGGTGGCGCTGATCTCCGGCGGCGGTTCCGGTCACGAGCCGCTGCATGGCGGCTTTGTCGGTCACGGCATGCTGGACGCCGCCTGCCCCGGCCAGGTATTCACCTCGCCGACACCGGACCAGATGCTGGCGGCGGCAGAGGCCGTCGACACCGGCGCCGGCTGCCTGTTCATCGTCAAGAACTATGAGGGCGACGTCATGAATTTCGAGATGGCGGCCGAAATGTCGGAAGGCGTCCAGCAGATCGTGACCAATGACGATGTCGCGGTCGAGAATTCTTCCTATACGACGGGCCGGCGTGGCGTCGCCGGCACGCTGGTGGTGGAAAAGATCGTCGGCGCGGCGGCCGAACACGGCCTGGCTCTGGCGTCGCTGAAGGCGCTTGGCGACCGCGTCAACGCTGCTACCCGCTCGATGGGCGTGGCGCTGACCAGTTGCACCGTGCCGGCGGCGGGCAAGCCGACTTTCGATATCGGCGACGGCGAGATGGAGTTCGGCGTCGGCATCCATGGCGAGCCCGGCCGCCGGCGCGATGCGCTGAAAAGCGCCGATGCGATCGCGCAGGAGATTTGCGCCGCGATCCTCGGCGATCTCGGCGACAAAGCGAAAGGCCCGGCGCTGCTGTTCGTCAACGGCTTCGGCGGCACGCCGCTGATGGAACTCTATCTGATGTACAACAGCGCACGGCTAATCTTCGAGAAGCATGGCGTGACGGTGACCCGTTCGCTGGTCGGCTCCTACGTCACCTCGCTCGATATGGCCGGCTGCTCGATCACGCTGACCATGCTCGACGACGAGACGACCGCATTCTGGGACGCGCCGGTACACACTGCGGCGCTGCGCTGGGGCATGTAAAAGCTGGCTTACATTAGGCTTTTCTGCAACCATTCCTGACTTGCTCGCAATGCTAGCTGGGTTGATGCTGCCACCGCTTACTTCCGCCGAAGAAAGACTCTTGCTGCGCTTCGCTGACCCCGAGGCGGCGGCAGGCGGCGAAGATTTGTCGGCAAAGACGCTGACGGCGCTGCTCGACAATGCCGAGTTTCACGGCGTGCTGCCGATCATGTTGCGCAAGCTCAGCGGGGACGCGCGGCTGCCAGCGGATGCCGACCTGCACGGCAAGCTGGAGGATCTGCGCCAGAAGGCAACGATCGCCACCGGCCAGTCGATGCTGTTGAAGTATCATGGCGACCGCATCATGAAGGGATTGGCGGCGGACAATATTCCGGCGCGGATCGTCAAGGGACCCGTCTTCGCGCGAAAGCTCTACCGCAACGTCGCCGACAGGCCCTTCACCGACATCGACATCCTGGTCGAACCCGCCAATCTGGCCAGGGCAAACCAGGTGATCGCGGCATGCGGCTTCGAGCTTGGCAGCAACGAGGCCGAATCCTACGAATTGCAGGAATTCAAATGGCTGGAAAAAGAGAATTCCAGCCTGCTGGTCGAACTGCATGGCGACCTCGTGCATGACACCGGCATGCGGCGGCGCCTGTCGCTGGGTTTCCCTGAATTGCGCGCCATCGACGGCGAAGCCACGGACACGCCGGCGGCTCTTCTAACGATCGCCATCGTGCACGCCGCCGGCGGCCACAAATTCCACCGCCTGCAGCTTTGCGTCGACGTGCTGCAAGGCGTGCGGGCGCTGCAATCACCCGAAGCGGAAGCACGCCTGTTCGACGCTGCCCGTATGACCGGCATCGAACTGGAGTTGGCAATCGTGCTCAATGTGACCGGCCAGCTGTTCGACGAGAGCCGCGCGCTCGAACTCGCCGGCCGCATCAAGCCCGACCTCTCCATACGGCTGGCCAGGCGGTTGATCACAACGAATACGCTGCTTGGCGTCAATTCCAGGGACAGACTGGGCTCACGCCTGCGCCGCGACGCCTTCCGGTGGATTCAGAGATTGGCCAAGGCCAGGCCGCAAGTAGCCTGACTTGACGTCAATCCAGGGTGCCGCGGATCAGCGCCGCAGCGTCAGCCGGGCGCGCGCCTACTTCGAGCTGGAAGGTCGGCACCGCATTGACCAGCCCGGCGATGGTCGCCAGCCTGCGCTTCTGCATCGGCAGCAGCCCGGTCATGCCGGTGCGGACATTGTCGACTGCCAGCGCCACCATCGCGTCGGTCCTGGCCATGGCGACGAGCCGGGTCTGCCCGTCGGCGGAACGCGCCAGGTGCAGAAGCGCCGCCACCGGCCGGGCGGATGCGTTTTCCACCCGGATGATACCGCCCAACCGTTCTAACGAGACCGGCTGTTCGCCGTTGCGATCCCACGTCTGGCCAAGGCATGGCGCCACCTGCGGGATCATTTCGGCAGTCTTCCGGTGGATTTTGACGGCGCGCGGCAAGCCCCAGGCTACAACCTTGCCCGAAGCGACATTCAGGATCATGGCGTCGTCGGAGCAGAGGCCAAAGCCCTGTGTTGCCAGCGCCAGCGACGTCGTGGTCTTGCCGGTGCCGCTCGGGGCGTGGATCAGCACCACCGCATCGCGGTCAGGCAAGGTCAGCCCGGCCGTATGCAGCATATGCTGGCCACCGGCGTCGAGCGCGGCATCCAGGACCAACATCGACGGCGTCCAGGCGGCTTTCGTACCGGTGCTAATCCGGAGTTCGGCCCAACCTTCCCCACCATTGATCGCAACGGTTTGGCGCCCGGGAAAGACCAGATGGACAATGCCGCCATCCTCGATCATCCGGCAGGGACCATCCTCCGGCACCTCGCCATCGAAGACCAGGGATCCATTGGGTGTCTCGTCCAGCGTGTCTGTTTCGGTGATCTCAAGACGAAAGTCCGGCGCGACGGGTTCCTCTATGCGCAGGCTGCCCAGCATCCGGTCGAAATCCTGCCACAGCTCGGAGCGCTCGGCCGATATGCCAAGGATCAGGCCGTTGAGGCCATAGCAGGCTGAAGGTCTGGTCAAGCGGGACGCGCCTTTACGGCATCGGCATGATGACGATAGATCTCGACCATGCCGGGAAGCTTGTCGCTGACCACCGGCTTGCCGTCGAGGCAGACCCAGCAATGCGCCGATAGACGCTGCGCTTGCATCGACTGCGGTTCGACGCCGAAGCGCAGGTCCGGATCGAAGCCGGCTAGTCGCAGGAAACGATGACCGAGCAGACCTTCCCTCAAGCACCTGCGGTCACGCATCAGCCAGGGATGGCGGACCGTGCGGTTGACGCTCGCGACGATGTAGGCGGACGCCAGACCGCGATAGGGCGTCGACGAGGCGAGCGGCGCCCATTTGAGCACCTCCTCGAAGCTCCGGTTGGTGACAAGGACCGGCATCAGCCGCGCGCTCGCCCAGAGATGGCAGCGAAAAAGAGCGCGCAGGAGCGGGCCGTCAGCCATCAAGCACCTGGCGCGGCGAGGATACCTTCCGAGATCAGATCCGTGGCCAGTGCCGCCATGTCCTGATCGAGCGTCCCCTTGTCGACCTCGAACTCCTCGCAAAGCAGGTCGACGATCTGGTCGAGGTTGCGCGCGCCGTCCACCTTGTCGAGAAAGGCTTCGGTCGTGCCGTTGCATGTATAGAGCTGGCCGCTGCGCGCCAAAAGCACGACTGCGCCATCGCCCACATGCTGCACCGAGGCATCCTCGGCCAGCCGCAGAACGGTTCCAGAGACTATTTCCACCACGCCCCCTCCAAGCCATGCTCATCCCGGAAATCAGATAGCGCGGAGGTGGAGCGCTGTCTATCGGCCGATCACGGGAGCCCAGTTCAGGGGACCAACGGCCTTGCTGACAGATTCTCCGCGCCAGTCGCGTTAGAACCTGCTCGGTTGCGTCTTCCCGGCCGCATTCGGCCCAGAAATAGTCATCGATGAAACGTGACAAACAGCGGGCTGCCGGCAGCGGACGTTGCATTTCTTCCCCTAAGTAAGGTAAAACCTGCCTGGGTATTGGGGAGATAGCGTATGCGTTACAATTGGGAGCGAGCTCCGACGAGCTTCGAACGTCATAGAAAAGCGCTGGCGACAGCCATTTTGATCGCTGGCGGCATTGGCCTCATGCTTGTGGCCCTGCCGATCTAGAAACAACCTTGAGACAGAGCGGCTGCCGGCGCTTGGGCGTGACCTCTCAGCGTGGCTGCCCGGTCACTGCGAGGAAGCGGCGATCGCGCCCCTCGAAACCCTGGCTGAAACGCTGCACCAGCACGACAATTACCGCCGGCTTGCCGGCCGGGGTAAGTTCGTAGGATTCCGACAGGCTGTAGGAGGTCGGGCAGTTTCTTGAGCCCGGCACGGTCTTGTCCTCGTGCAGGATCTTGAACGGCTTGCCGTCCTGGCCTTGCAGCGTCAGCCGGAAGCCGAGTGCCTTGCCAGATGTGTCGCGCTGCTCCGTCGTTGCGAAACTCGCCGAACAATCGCTCGTGCTGGCTGCCAGGATCTCGTCGAGCTGGATGGTCGAAACGCCCGTTTCGCCATGGAGCGGCGACAGCCATTTCTGCGACACCTGTTCGAGGCGGGAGATGTCGTTGTAGGCAACCATTTCACCCGGAAAGGTGAATTTGTCGGACGCTGTCTGCTCGGCTGGGGATGTGATTGCATAATGGGCGAGAATGGGCGCCGCCTGAGCGGCGGCCTGCGCCCTCGCCTGCTCCAGCGTCAGTGTCGCCTCCTCCGTCTCATCGACGACGAGGATCGGCTTACCGCCAACGAACCGATCCGTACGGGTATCGATGATGTCGATCTCAGACCAGCCGGAGTCCGAGGCGCCGGCGTCGAGCGTTCCATATTGCTCGAAGGCGAAATAAGCGCCATCCGGCGAAAAGCCGATGATGTGCCGTGCCGCGGCATCGCCGGCTTCAGCGGTTCCGGTGGACATAGCAAGTACGGCGCCCATGACCGACGATAGCGAAAAGCGCCCGATGATCCGAACAGCAGCAGACATCACCACCCCAGTCCCGTCTCGCAGTTCATAGCTGCTTGCCCCCAAGCGCCAGGTCGATGCCGTCGTCACAATGGCGTGGATTTGCGGCCAAGGGTAGAGCGCGCTATCTGGAAGGAAGAAAAACATTTCCCGGGGAGGTATGGATGGCTTCACGCTATCACGAGGTCTATGAAGGCTGGAAACGCGATCCGGAACAATTCTGGGCGGATGCGGCCGGCGCCATCGACTGGTATTCGCCCTGGGACAAGGTGTTCGACGCCAATGCCGGTGTCTATGGCCGCTGGTTCACCGGCGCCACCTGCAACACCTGCTACAATGCCATCGACCGCCACGTCGCCGGCGGCCGCGCCGACCAGATCGCGCTGATCCATGACAGTGCGATTGCCGGAACCGTGAAAAAGTTCACTTATGCCGAGCTGAAGCGCGAGGTCGTCGCGCTGACTTCGGTGCTGAAGAACCGCAGCATCGGCAAGGGTGACCGCGTCATCATCTACATGCCGATGGTGGCCGAGGCGGCCATCGCCATGCTCGCCTGCGCCCGCATCGGCGCGGTGCATTCGGTGGTCTTCGGCGGCTTCGCCTCGCATGAGCTTGCCACCCGCATCGACGATGCCAGGCCGAAGCTGATCATTTCGGCATCCTGTGGCCTGGAGCCAGGCCGCGTCGTTGCCTACAAGCCGTTGCTCGACAAGGCGATCGAGATCTCCCGCCACAAGCCGGACGCCTGCCTGATCCTGCAGCGCGACCAGTTGCGCTGCGAGTTGAAGGAGCATTTCGACATCGACTACGCCGATGCCGTCGCCCGCGAACGGGCAGCGGGCGCCAATGTCGATTGCGTGCCGGTGCTTGCCACCGATCCGCTCTACATCATCTACACATCGGGCACGACCGGTCAGCCCAAGGGCATCGTGCGCGACAATGGCGGCCATATGGTCGCGCTGAAATGGACGATGGAAAACGAGTTCGGCGTCAAGCCGGGCGAGGTGTTCTGGGCGGCATCCGATGTCGGCTGGGTGGTCGGCCATTCCTACATCGTCTACGGACCGCTGCTGCATGGCTGCACCAGCATCCTGTTCGAGGGCAAGCCTGTCGGCACGCCCGATGCCGGCACCTACTGGCGGGTGATAGCGGAGCATGGCGTGGTCGCGCTGTTCACCGCGCCGACCGCATTCCGCGCCATCAAGGGGCAGGACCCGAAGGGCGAGTTCATTGCCAAACACGACCTCTCGAAGTTCCGCACGCTGTTTCTTGCCGGCGAGCGCGCCGACCCGGAAACCATCAAATGGGCGGAGCAGAAGCTGAATGTGCCTGTGGTCGACCATTGGTGGCAGACAGAGACCGGCTCGCCGATGACGATCAATCCCGCCGGCCTTGGCCTGCTGCCGGTGAAATACGGCTCGCCCGGTGTGCCGATGCCCGGCTACGACATCCGCGTTCTCGACGATGCTGGCCATGAGGTGCAGCGCGGCACGCTGGGCAATGTGGTGATCAAACTGCCGCTGCCGGCCGGCTGCCTGCCAACGCTGTGGAATGCCGATCAACGGTTCCGCCAGGCCTATCTCGACGAGTTCCCCGGCTTCTACAAGACGGCGGATGCCGGCATGGTCGACGAGGACGGCTATCTCTACGTCATGGCCCGCACCGACGACATCATCAATGTCGCCGGCCACCGCCTGTCGACCGGCGCCATGGAAGAGGTGCTTTCGGCCCATCCCGATGTCGCCGAATGCGCGGTCATCGGCATTGCCGACGCCATGAAGGGCCAGGTTCCGCTGGGCTTCGTGGTGCTGAATGCGGGTGTGACCCGCGATATCGGCTCCATCGAGAACGAGGTGGTCGGCCTGGTGCGCGAACGCATCGGCCCGGTCGCCGCCTTCAAGACGGTGGTGACGATCAAGCGCTTGCCCAAGACGCGTTCGGGCAAGATCCTGCGCGGCACCATGCAGAAGATCGCCGACAAGGAGGAATGGGCCATGCCGGCAACCATCGACGATCCGGTCATCCTCGACGAGATCACTGCGGCGCTGAAGGAGCGCGGAATCGGACTTTGAGCCACTGAAGGGTGGGCCGCGGACGACCTTTTCGATCGGCAAGCAATACTTTTATTGTGCGACGCAGCAATGCACCCTAAAGTCGTTCGCGGGGGGCCATCGACAAAGGTCGCATGGCTCAGCAGAAGATTACATTTGGCGGCGTCGACATCCTGCGCTTTCTCGCCGCCGTCATGGTCATGGTCTACCACTATGGCTTCTGGGTGTGGGCGTATCCTGACGGTGTTTCGGCGCGCGCCACGGGCGGCGTTCCCCCGCAGCCGGCAATAGGCGCCTGGGTCGAATCCGGCTGGGTCGGCGTCCAGATCTTCTTCGTCATCAGCGGCTTCGTCATCGCCTTCAGCGCCGAAAGGTCGACACCCCTGCGGTTTTTCGAAGCCAGGGTGAAACGGCTGGCGCCGGCCGTGTGGATCTGTGCGCCGGTCACTGCGGCGGTGCTTTTGATCGTCGGCCTCAGCTGGCCGACCGATGCCGTCGTCAGGCTCGTCCGCACCGGCCTGTTCGCCCCTTACGCGCCATGGGTGGACAGCGTCTACTGGACGCTCGGCATCGAGATCGCCTTCTATGCCGTCGTCTGGACCTTGCTGCGGCTCGGCCGCTTCCATCTAATGGAAATTGTGGCCCTCGCCATCGGCCTGGTCAGCGCGCTGTTCTGGTGCCTCTACTACCCGCTCGACTGGGCCGACCTTGCCGAAACACGCACGCTCGACCTGCTTCTGGTGCATCACGGCGTGTTCTTCGCCACCGGCGTCATGCTGTGGCTGATGCGCTTCAAGGCGGTGACAGCCGCCCGCCTAGCCTTCTGCGCCCTGTTCCTGGCCGGTGGCGTGCTGCAGATCGCCAGTTCGGTCGACGTTCATATCCTGAAGGTCGGGCGTGATATGCCCTTCGCCCCGCCGATCCTCATCTTCCTCATAGGCATCGCGCTGATGGCGTGGTCGCTGCGGCTCGACCTCTCCTGGAGCGGCTGGCGCCGGATCGGGCTGATGACCTATCCGCTCTACCTGCTGCACGATGTCGTCGGCGCGGCCCTGCTCGGCATCCTGGTCCGCGCCGGTCTGCCGCATCTGTTCTCGATGGCGGTCGTCGGCGCGACGATGATCGCGGCAAGCTGGCTAGTGGCGACCGAGGCCGAACCACGCATCCGGCTGCTGCTCGACCATACCGTTTTCCGTTATCGGCTCAAGGCAGCCTGACGACGGTCCGGCAGACCGGCCCGGCCGCCGACCTAAAGCATGTCGCGCCTGAGCGGATTCAGGCCCACTCCAGGCCTTTGTTCCACGGATCGCTCTCCCAAAACGGAGCTCACTTCCGAGCGACATGCATTGGCGGTGCCGACCCGGCGCAGCTACATTTTCCACGATTGCGGAATTCTTCGTTTCGGGCATGATAACAGGCACTTATGCCTTCGGCATGAGAGCTTGCCTCGAGACGCCCGGCACGTGACCCTGTTCCAGCGAAAACCCCGCATCGCGGCGCGTCCGCGCCTCGATATCGACATGCAGGACGCTGTCGTCTATGCGATCGGCGACGTGCATGGCTGCTACAAGGAACTCCGCGCGCTGGAGCAGAAGATCCTGCTCGATTCGCTGCGCTTCCAGAGCCGCAAGATCATCGTCATGCTTGGCGACTACATCGACCGGGGGTTTCAGTCGGCGCGGGTGCTCGATCATCTCCTGGCGCCGCCGCCGAAAGGATTTCAGCGCATTTGCCTTGCGGGCAACCACGAAGTGGCAATGCTGAACTATCTCGACGGAAATCTGTCCCGCGAACCCTGGCTGGCGACGGGCGGCCTGCAAACCCTGTTTTCCTATGGCATCGATCCGGCGCGCCTCACCAGCCTCTACGGGAGCAGCGCGCAGATCGACCGGCGCATAAGGGAGATCATTCCGGACGATCACGTCAGCTTCCTGCGCGGGCTGCCGATCATGGTCCGTTCGCGGAAGTTCGTGTTTGTCCACGCCGGCATCAGGCCCGGCGTCGACCTTGCGGCGCAAACCGACCATGACCTGATCAACATCCGTTCGGACTTCTTCGAGGCAACGCACCTGCTCGACCGCTGGGTGGTGCACGGGCATACGCCGGTGGATGTCCCGAAGCTCGAAGGGCGCCGGCTCGGCATCGACACGGCCGCCTTCCAGAGCGGACGCCTGACCGCCGTCAGGATCGCCGACAAGCAAGGCAGGCTGATCTTCTCCTGACGCGCAACGATATTCAGGTGTGCTGGCCTGAAGATCGATACACTTCAGAGTGGACCCACTCGACGTCAGACCGGCGCCTTGCCGCGCACTTCCGACTTTTCCAGATAGTAGCTCGAATATTTATCGAAGAATTTTTCCGAGCCGCCGAACGATCCGTATTTGGCCAGTTTCTTCAAATCGACCTTGTTCAGCACCGCGCCGACGATCTTGTTGGCGACATAGGGTTCGGATTCCAGCATCGACCTGACCATCGCGCGCGGGGTGCGCCCCCACTCGGTGACCAGTACAAAACCGTCGACCAATGGCGCGAAGGCCTTGGCGTCGACCACCGGTCCGAGCGGCGGCAGATCGACGACGATGTATTCGAACGTCTCCTTGGCGTTCTCGATGAAGCGCCGCATGCCGGCCGAGGAGAGAAGTTCGCTGGTATGCGAGAAGTGACCGCGCAGCACCGCCGGGATGATCGCCAGCTTCGTCTGCCTGTCGATCTTGCCGACGGACTGCCAGGTCTGGCCGCCGACCACCGCTTCCATCAAGCCCTGCTCGGTTTCCATGCCAAGGCCTCGGCTGAGGCCGGGATTGCGCAAGTCGCCGTCGATCAGCAGCGTCTTGGAGCCATTGGCGGCAAGCAAGCCGGCGAGATTTGCCGCGACCGTCGACTTGCCCTCGCCGGGAAGCACCGAGATGATGCCGATGACGCGGCTGCCTTGCCCTTCCATCACGACGTCGAAGGCGATCTTGGCGCTGCGCAGCGTTTCGGAGAACATCGAGGCTGGAGAATCGATGCTGACCCGCATGCGCGCCCGCTTTTCGGCTGAAGACAGCGATTGGGTGGTCTTGGCGTCCACCTGGGTCTCGCCCGGCTTTTCTTCCTTGCCGAGCTTGCCGCCGATCGTCGGCAGGTAGCCGAGGAATTTCAGGTTGACGCGGTCGCGCACGTCCTCGCCGGTCCTGAAGAAGCGTTCGTTAAACTCGTTCAGGCCACCAAAGCCGGCGCCCATCAGCAGGCCAAGCACCAGCGAAAGTCCGAGCACGACGATGGTGCGCGGGCTTGAGGCCGTCATCGGCATCGACGCGTCGGAGATGATGCGGATCTTGCCGACCGGGAAGGACTGCTGCTGCGCGGCTTCCTCGTAACGACCCAGGAATGTCTGATAGAGCGTGGTGAGCGCCGTCGCCTGCTGATCGAGTTCACGCAGCTTGACTTGCGTCTGGTTGTCGACGGAACTCTTGCCTTGCGCGGCCGCGACGTTGGCCCTGAGCGCGGTCTCGCGTGCCTGCGCCACCTCATATTCGTTGCGATAGCTTTCGGTCAGCTGCTTCAGCTCGCCGAAAATCTGCGTCGATATGTCGGCCTTCTCCTTGGAGAGAGCCACCGCCTGCGGGTGCTCGGGGCCGAAATTCGCCTCGACGTCCTGCAGCCGCTTGGCCACCGTGAGGTAGCGGGTCTTGAGCGCCGATATGACCGAGCTGCTTGGCTGGTCGCTCGATATGGCGGCATCCTTGAAAGCGTTTTCGGAGCCGCTGTCGACGATGGCCTTGTACTGCTGGTAGCGGGCGCTGGCGCGTGCGGTGTCGGCCTGCGCCACGATAAGCTGGGCGTTGAGGTCGGAAAGCTGCTTGTCGCTCATCAGCTGGCCATCGCTGTTGGCCGCCAGCCCATGTTCAGCCCTGAATTTCTCAACCGCGAGCGAAGCTGCCTGCGAGCTCTGGCGCAGCTCCGTCAACCGGCCCTGCAGCCAGACCGCAGCCCGCTCGGTGGCATCGAAGCTGGCATCGAGCTGATCGGCGAGATAGGCATCGGCATAGGCCTTGGTGATGGCGTTTGCCAAGGCCGGATCCGTCGCCTGATAGCCGAGCGCGATGACGTAGCTTCGGCCGACGCGTTCCGCCCGGATCTCGTTCTGCAGCTTGAGGATCGCGTAGTCGCGGCGCGACGTGGCGATCAGCGCATCGCGGGCGGCCGGGTCGAGCTTGCTGAAGTCAGCGCCACCCGGCATGGAAGAGCTGGGGCGGACATACTGGATCAGGCTGCGGATGAGGCCTATGCCTTGGGCAAGCGCCGACTGGGGCGGATTCATGAACGTGTCGTTCTGGTCGAGCTTCAGCTTGTCGACGACCACGGCGGCAAGCCGCGTCGAGGTCAGGATCTCGATCTGGCTCAGGATGGCGGAATCGGTCTGCATGGTTGTCGACGTCGCCGAAATGTCGTCGACGATCTTGTTCAAGCCCTCGTCGATCAGCACGCTGGCGATCGACTGATATTTGGGCGGCGTTGTCTGCAAATAGAGCAGGCCCAGGAAGAGACCGATGACGGCACACACGGCAACCACCTTGGCCTGCCGTGCGGCCATGCCAAGCAGCCGCTCGATATCGATGAAGTCTTCGCCGTCTCCTGCGTCCGAATTCGGCAATGGCATCCTCTTGTCGAGAGGAAAGTTGGCATAATTCATCTTCGGTCCAATTCTAGAGCCGGTCCTATTCCGATTGATCGCAATTGGCTCTATCTTACTGTTTCAACATGATCTTTTCCGGAAACCGGGACCCACTTTCAGGGATCATGCCTTGGCTTGCAGGCGCCTCGAAGATCGGGAGCATCGCCAGAGCAATGCAAGCGTCGTGCCAGACGGAGAGAACCTGCCGGCCCCTCTTCGCCGGCCATCTGACGATACTCCCGAAAGATGGGCATTATGCGGCTTCTTCCTGGCGTTCATGCGACCGGACGAACTCCTGAAGCATCTCGAAAACCGGACCCTTCATGTCGTCGCGCGCCAGCGCGAAGGCGATGTTGGCCTGGATGAACCCTTCCTTGGAACCACAGTCGAACATGCGGCCGAGGAAAGGCTGGGCGAAGAACGGCTGATCCTTCGACAGACGAACCATGGCATCCGTCAGTTGAATCTCGTTGCCGGCGCCGCGCTGCTGATTGCCCAGGAGCGCGAAAATCTCCGGCTGCAGGATGTAGCGGCCGTTGATGTAGAAATTCGAAGGCGCATTGGCCGGCGCCGGCTTCTCGACCATGGCCGTCACCTCGAAACCGCCGCCGATCTCGGCGCCACGGCCAACGATGCCATATTTGTTGGTCTCGCTGGGTTCGCAACGCTCGACGGCGATTACGTTGCCGCCCGTGCGCTCATAAAGCTCGACGGTTTCGGCGAGGCATCCGCGACCGCCGAAGGACACCATGTCCGGCAGCAGCAAGGCGAAGGGCTCGTTGCCGATAACCTCGCGCGCGCACCAGACGGCATGGCCGAGGCCTTGCGGGGATTGCTGGCGGATGAAGCTGGTGGCGCCGGCCACAGGCAGCATGCTTTCGAGCGCCTCCAGCTGGGTCTTCTTGCCGGTCTGCTCCAGGGTGCCGATCAATTCCGGATGCAGGTCGAAATAGTCCTCGATCACCGCCTTGTTGCGACCGGTCACGAAGACGATGTGCTCGATGCCCGCCTCGAAGGCCTCGTCCACCGCATATTGGACGACAGGCCTGTCGACGACGGGAAGCATTTCCTTCGGCATCGACTTGGTCGCCGGCAGGAACCGCGTTCCAAGCCCCGCCACCGGTATCACGGCCTTCCTGATTTTCTTCATCGCAAATTCCTTCTGAGGAGATCGACTTCAATCCGTTCACAGGCCACGAAAATTCCCTCCATGTGCCTGCATCTTCACCTCCCCGCCCCGACGGCAAATTGTGCCGCCATTCTTCGCAACCGCACGGCGATCGGCATGCCCATATGCCTGACCGCCGCCGGGTCGCTGAGCGCAGTCCGGATCGCCTTGAGCGGGGACCGCGCCTTGATGTGCTGTACCAGTGACAGAAACGATGCCGCCTTGCGCAGGCTGCGGCCACGCCGCGCGAACGCGGCCTGCGCGGCCTCATCCATCCGATGGGTTTGAGCGAACACGGCATCCGCCCTGCGCATGGCTTCGACGTGGTGAAGCTCGAGCACGCGCGAAATGGAGACGCTGCGAATATGGTAGGCATAGCCGATATCGGGCTCGACGACGCATTTTCCGCCGTTGGCCAGGGCGGCGGCAAAGAGGATGTAGTCTTCGCCGATCCTCAGCTTCTCGTCATAGCGAAGCCGGTTTTCGTTCAGGAACTCGCGCTGGAAGATCGGCTTGAGGTAGCCGAGGTTGAACTTGGATTCGAAGACGACGTTGCCGGCGATGTAGGTGGCCAGCGAAATCTCGCGCAAGCCTTCCAGATATTGCCGCGGAAACATCGCGTCCTCGATAACGCCGTCCTCGCGAACGACCTGCAGATTGTCGACGGCGATCTGGGCATCCGCGCTTTCGGCACGCGCGATCATCCTGGCGAGCCGGCCGGGAAAGACCGCGTCGTCGGAATCGAGAACCGCGATCCATCTGCCGCGGGCGGCATCGAGGCCGGCATTCCTGGCGCCGCCCGGGCCGCGATTGCTTGGCAGGGCGATGACACGGACGATATCCCCGGGATAGGCCCGCGCAACATCGAGCGTCGCATCGCGCGACTTGTCGTCGACGACGATGATTTCGACGCTGACACCCTTCTGGGC
>NZ_RZQE01000006.1:0-51724 GCF_004022955.1 Mesorhizobium sp. M7A.F.Ca.US.002.01.1.1
GCATTGGTGGCGGCGTTGATGGCGACACGCGTCGTCGTGCCGCCGGTCAGCGTCTGCGACTGGACGCGGACGCCGATATCGCCACGCACGCGCTCGTTGACGCGCTTGCGCAGGCCTTCGCTGACCGGATAGACCGGCTCCGGCCCGCTATCGGCCCCATTGGCGGCGTGGTCCGAGCCGCTGCCGGGATTGAACGGGATGTTCAGCCGCACACTGCCGGCGAACTGGGTGTCGTCGCGATTGTCGTTGCGGACCTCGCCGGCGAAGACCAGTTCCGTGTTGCTGCCGAAGACATCGCCGATCGTATACTCGAAGCCGGCCTTGGCGCCGGTGACGCTGCCGTCGTCGCCATGCGGATCCTCGAAATGATAGCCGCCGATGTCGAGCCGCAGCGAATGCTTGTCGGGCAGGTTGACCGGCACCTGCGCGCCGATCTCGCCCTCGATGCCCCATGCCGCGTAATCGCGGTGGTCGAGGACCGAGATCTGCTCGATCAGCTGGTTGCTGACCATCGATAGGGTCGAACTGGTCGAGTGATCCGTCGAATCACCCTTGATCGGCAGATAGACGTTCACATGCGCATCGAAATGAGGCGTGATCGCCTCGGCGCCCAGCGTGGCCGCGGTGAACTGGGTGGAGTTGTAGTTCTCGAGATTGAGATAGGCGTAGCCGCCGATCATCAGGTCCGGGTTGACGATGCGGCGAATGCCGAGGCCGACATCCTGGCCGGAACCGTCCTTGAAATCGTGCTTGGCCCGGACATCCAGGAACAGCACGGATTCGGCCGTCTGCTTGAGCGGGATGAAACCTTCGAGCGCGCCGTTGCCGCCATTGTTGTCGGCGCCGATGATGGCGCGGATCTGCGGCTGCCATAGCCCGTTGGGATCGCCATAGGCGGCCATGCCTGAAAGGCCGAGCGCCAGCGTCGTCAGTGCCGTCGTCTTCCAGAGATGCCTGGCGATTCGCGAACGGCGATAGCCGGCGTGCACGCGGAAATCCTCCCCACGCGCCGCCATCTCACCAACTTGCCGAGGCGTCTCGGTAGTTCCCATCCCTGGCGAGTCCTTCGGGGACTGCACGCACCCCGTGTAAAATCTTACTCGAATTCTATTGTATAGCGAGTCTCCGGCGCTTCGATTTCTGAGGGCCTCCTGCAATATTGTTCGTTGTATCCGAAAAGCCACAGTAATTTCGCCGGCTTGCTTGCCTCCTGCTCGGCTTCCGGAACAGTCGCGGGTGTTGTATCAAGCCATGCTCGGGAGAATACCGGGCGCGGCGAGGAAACATGCAAGGCATCCGGCAAAACAACATGACATTTACTTTAGCAAAGCCTAATCTACTCGGCATGGCCGCGGGGCTGGCCGCCCTGTGGCTTGCTCTGGCCACCGGCCCAGCCCTCGCCGAAGATGCCAAGCCGGCCCAGCCAAAGCCGGCTGAAAGCAATGCAAAACCGGCCGATGCCAATCCGTGGGCGATGAACTGCTCCAGCGGTTCGGCGACCACCGAGCTTCAGTGCCAGCTTTCGCAGAACCTGACCGAGGCCAAGACCGGGCAGCGCGTGCTGACCGTGACCGTGCGCCGCGACAACGGCAATGGCAGCCTCGCCATGCTGCTTGCCCTGCCGCACGGCCTGTTCCTGCCGTCCGGCGCCTCCTTCCAGATCGATCAGGGCCAGAAGACGACGATTGCCATCCAGACCAGCGACCAGAACGGCGCCTATGCCGCCACGCCGCTGTCGGCGGATCTCATCAAGGCCATGAAGTCGGGGACCAATCTGAACATCGGCATGGAATCGGTCACCCGCAAGCCGGTCACCATCCCGGTGTCGCTGGCTGGCTTCACCGCCGCCGTCGCCAAGCTGGAATCGATCAAGTAGCTGTTGTCAGCGGCTTGATTGTCGATGCCCGGAATGCTCCGTTGCCGCTTCGGACAGTGGAGAAACCCATGACAGGCTTTGTCGACCGCCAGCGCGCGGCGCAACTGATGGACCGCGCCGGCATCGAGGCGCTGGTGCTGTGCGCGCCCGAGGCCTTCCACTATGCGACCGGAGCCTCGATCGGCCCGGCGGGACTGTTCCGGCGCTCCGGCGCCGGCTTTGTCGTCATCCCGGCTGGCCGAGACCTGCCGATCGGCGTCGTGGTGGCGGACTTCAATGCGGGACAATTGCAGCGGGTTCTGCCGGACGCTGTCATCCGCAGCCACCCGATCTGGATCGAAGCCGCCACGCTGGACGCCTCGACGTCAGGGCAAGGGTTGCCGCAACGCATCGAGGCCGGCCTTGCCGGCCGGGCGCCTGGTTTTTCTCGGCCCGCGACATTCGAACTCGCCCGTGCCGTCGACGAGCTGAAGCAGATCCTGACCGGGTTTGGGCTCGGGCGCGCAAGGGTCGGCGTCGACCTCGATTTTGTTCCCGCCGCCGATTTCTCGGTCATGCAGGCGCTGCTGCCGGCCTGCACGATGGTCGACGGCTCGGCCGTGCTCGACAGGTTGCGGGCCATCAAGTCGCCGCGCGAGATCGACCTGCTGCAGCAAGGCATCATCCTGTCGGAAGCCGGGCTGGAGCGGCTGCAGGTCGATGCGATGGCCGGCATGCGCCAGGCCGATCTCATTGCCCTCTACCGGCAAGGTGTCGCCACGGCCGCGTCCGGCCTGTCTCATACGGTCCAAACTGCCGAATATGTGACGCTGGGCGCTCGGGCCAAAGATGCCGATGCGAAAGCGATGCCTGGCGATCCGCTGAAGTGCGACATGGTCTGCACGGTCGGCGGCTACGCCTCCGACATGTCGCGCAACTTCACCTTCGGGCCGCCATCCGCCGAGCAGGCCGAACTGCACGCCATCGCCGAGCGGGCCTTTGACGACGGCCTGGCGTCCCTTGATGCGGGAACCACGCTCGCCCACGTGCATCGCGTCGCCACCGACAGCCTGGCGCGGCAAGGGCTGCGCACCTACCGCCGCGGCCATTTCGGCCATGGCGTCGGCCAGTCGGTGTTTTCCGAACAATGGCCGTTCATCGCCGCCGACAGCGATGTCGTGATCGAAGCCGGCATGGTGCTGGCCTTCGAGATCCCGCTCTACATAGACGGCCTCGCTAGCTTCAATCTCGAGGACCAGTTCCTGATCACGCCGGACGGGCCCAAGCCGATGAACAGGCTGCCGCGACGGCTGGAGAGGATTGGATAACGAGGCGGGTCACTGCAGGGACAGCGCTCTACGCCCCCCTTGCCCTACCGGGCATCTCCCCCTCAAGGGGGGAGATTGGCAGCTTCGCCGTCTCGCCCACCTTACCGTGTAGATGATTTGGCGAAGGCTGTTGAGCGCGTAATCTCCCCCCTTGAGGGGGAGATGTCCGGCAGGACAGAGGGGGCGCCACGGAACTCGGCGGTGGGCTGCCAAGCACCTAACCACTCACCGCCGGCCTTCTCCCCCTCCACGGCATCTCTTGCTCCAGCTGCGCCGACGCGGCCAGCACCGTTGCCTCGTCGCCGTAGCGGCCGACCAGCTGCACGCCGATCGGGACGCCGTCTTTCGACCAGCCGAGCGGCAGCGAGATCGCCGGCTGGCCTGAGATGTTGAAGGGGAAGGCAAACACCGAGTCCGCCCATTTGGCGTTGTAGCGGTCGATATCGGTTTCCGACATGTCGTAATAGCCGAGCGGGCGCGGCAGCTGCGTCAGCGTCGGGGTGATGAAGACATCGTAGGCGCCAAGGTCGCCGACGATGTCGCGGCCGACCTGCCTGAGCTGCTCGACGTCGGAGATGTGCCTGGTGCCGCTGGTCGCACGGCCACGCTCGATGATCGCAAAGGTCACCGCCTCGACATCGCCCGGTGTCACCGGCCGCCCCATCACCGTTTCAAGGTAGTCGAAGGTCGCCGCCGTCTGCACGCAGGTCATGTTGGTGTAGGTCTTCCACACAGCATCGGCGTCGAGCGGCATGTCATGCTCCTCGACATGGTGGCCGAGCCGCTCGAGCGTCCCCACGGTCTCCAGCACCGCCGCCTTCACCTCCGGATCGATCGCGGTGCCGTTGGGCGGCGTGACGGAAAAGCCGATGCGCAGCTTCGTTGGCGCCCGCGCCGACAGGCTGAGCCAGCTGCCATCAGGAACCGGCGGCGTGTAGGGGTCGCCCGGCAGCGCGCCGGCGACCGCGTCGAGATAGGCCGCCGTGTCACGCACCGTGCGCGAGCAGCAAAGAAAATAGGCGCCGCCATACCAATAGTCGCCGAACGGCGCGAGGCTGACGCGGCCGCGCGACGGCTTCAGGCCGACGATGCCGCAGCAGGAGGCCGGGATGCGGATCGAGCCGGCGCCATCGCTGGCTTCGGCGATCGGCACCATGCGCGAAGCAATCGCCGCGGCCGCTCCGCCGCTGGAGCCGCCGGGCGTGATGCCTTCCTTCCACGGGTTCTTCGTCGCGCCGTAGAGCTTTGGCTCGGTGGTGATCGACCAACCGTTCTCCGGCGCGTTCGACTTGCCGACCAGCACCAGCCCGGCCGCCTTCATGCGGCGAACCACTTCGGTGTCGAAATCGGCGACGACATCTTTCAGGTAGAATGAGGAGTTGGTGTTCGGCGCCCCGGTCCAGGACGAGGCCAGCTCCTTGAGCAGGAATGGCACGCCGGCGAAGGGCGCTGATGTGTCGACCGTCTGCGCCTGGGCGCGCGCCATGTCGTAGAGGCGATGGATGACCGCATTGAGCGTCGGGTTGAGCCGATCGACCAGCGTGATCGCCGCTTCCACCAGCTCCGCCGGGGTAACGTCGCCGCGCTTCACCAGCGCCGCAAGGTCCAGCGCGTCGGACTCGGCATAGGTTTTCAGCAGACTGTCGGTGACGGCGGCCATATCTCTCTCCTTCGGCGGATAGCTTGTGTTGATGCTGCTCCTGCGGAGAACTGTATTGGGGCATCGGCCCCCTCACCCAGCCTCCGCTTCGCTCGGCTGACCTCTCCCCGAGGGGAGAGGAGACTTGCAGCGCCAGCGCCACCCTCTTCTCCCCAACGGGGAGAAGGTGGCCGCGAAGCGGCCGGATGAGGGGGCTGGCGCGACTTCAGGCCAGGTCGATGGTGCGCCCCAGTGCGATGCTCTGCTCGGCGGCCAGCACGATGCGCAGACTGTTGACCGCCGCATCCATCTGCTCGGTGAGGTCGAGATCCTCGCGGATGGCGCGCAGGAAGAAGGCCTGCTCGCGATCGCACAGTTCCTGGTGGCCGGGTTCGTCCTCCATGCTGACGATCTCGTCGGGTTTGGAGAAATTCTTGTCGCCGTCGACAGCGGCATAATGGATCTTCAGCGCATCGGTCTTGGTGTGGCGGTCGATGTCGGCGGAATTCGAAACCTCTGCCAGCTCGGCAACACTGCTTGCCTGCTGGCCGGCGACGATCGACACCGCGCCCTTGGGGCCGACGACGTCCTTCACGAAATAGGCCGTCTCGCTCATCATCGGGCCCCAGCCCGCCTCGTACCAGCCGACCGAACCGTCATCGAAGGTGACGTGCAGATGGCCGTAATTCTGCTTGTCGGCTTCCGCCCAGAGCTTGGCGCCGATGCCGTGCACGCGCACCGGCTTGGCGCCGGTCAGCTGGCACATGACGTCGACATAGTGGACGCCGCAATCGACGATCGGGATCAGCGAATCGATCAGGTTCTTGTGCCAGTGCCAGGCGCTGCCGCTGCTCTGCTGGTTGAGGTTGAGCCGCATCACCAGCGGCTTGCCGAGCGTCTTGCCGACCTCGATGAACTTGATCCACGACGGATGCACGCGCAGAATATAGCCGAGCACCAGCTTGCGGTTCTTGGCCCGCGCCGCCGCGACCACCTTCTCGGCATCCTCGTTGTTGGTGGCGAGCGGCTTTTCCATGAACACATGGCAGTTGGCGGCGATTGCCTTCAGCGCGTATTCGGCGTGGGTGTTCGGCCAGCTGTTGATCGAGACGGCGTCCGCTTTTGTTTCCTTCAGCGCCTGGTCGAAATCCTCGTAGAGTGGGTAGCCGGCTAACTCTTCCGGAATCTTCGTGTTGCTCTTGATCGACCGGCTCATGATGCCGACGATCTCGAAACCGTCGAGCCGGTGATAGGCGCTGGCATGCGACGCACCCATATTGCCGAGACCCACCACCAGCACTTTTACCTTGTCGGACACCGAATATCTCCCAGGTTTTGATTGAATTGTGCGCGGCGATCGGTTGCCGCTCGTATGTCTATCCGAGACAATCACCTCAGGTCAGCGCCGCCGCTCATTGCCCGGCCCTTTCCTCTCCCCCGTCGATCGGGGGAGAGGTGTCGAGCGAAGCTCGACGGAGTGGGGGTCGAGACCCTCGCCGCGCGCTTGAGGTCTCTTGCTCGTCAGATTGTGCCTGTCTTGTGGCGACTGCGCGTTTGACGAACGCCTTTCCCCACTCCGTCGCCGCTTCGCGGCGCCACCTCTCCCCCCTCCGGAGGGAGAGGAAAGGAGCCAAGGCAGGGTAATGGAGGGCGGCCGACATGACCCGTTGCGCAGCCCTACTTCACCGCCGAATCGAACAGATGCGCCTTGATCTTCTCGACATCGAGCGCGGCAAAACCTTCCGACAGCTTGACGCCGTCGGCATCGGCCTTGACCTTGGCCTTGTCGAAATCATTGGCCGGGCCGATCAGATCGTTGGTGCAGACATCCTCGGCCTTCACCGGAGCGGTGATCTGGCCGATCTTGTGGATTTCGTCGAAGAAGCCCTGCCAGCTCGCCATGTCGTGCGAGCCCCAGCCGCCGCGCTTGTCCATGTCGCCGCGGAAAACGTTGATCTGCTGCAGGATCGAGGTGGTGCCGAGCTCCGGCCCGAGATTCTTGGCCAGCGTCGGGAACTGCTCGAACACCGCTTCGACCGCCGCGCGTGGATTCTGGTAGCCGAATTCGAGGCCCATCGCCCAGCCGCGCAGGTACTTTTCCAAAAACGCCTTGCGGTCGGGATCCTCGAGATCGGCGGCACGCACGACGAAGGTGTTGGCCGGCAGCTTCGAATTCTGCACGCCGAGCCAGTATTCGAAGTCGAGCCCCTTGGCGATCCATTCGGCGCGCAGCCCTTCCCACGACAGGGCGGCGTCGCCCTGGCCGCCGGCCAGCGCCGTTCCCCAGGTCGGCCAGCCGGCCTCGACATATTTCACCTTCTTGATGTCGACGCCCTGCGCGGCCAGCAGCGGGTCGGTGATCGACTGCCAGGCGGCGGAGCCGAGCAGGATGGTCTTGCCTTCCAGCTTCTTCAGGTCGTTCGATCCCTCGCCCTTGCGGAAGGCGATGCTGAACGTGTCGCGCGCGCCCATATGGAACACCGACTTCAGCTTCATGCCGTTCTGGATGGCGAAGGAGAACACGCCGGGCGACGGGAAGCCCATATCGGCCTGGCCGACATCGACGAACTTCACCGTCGCGGTGCCGTCCGATGGTCCCGGCTGCATGTCGGTGTCCAGCCCGTCGAAATAGCCGGCCTTCTTGGCCGCCCAGTAGGGATAGTCGTCGAGCACTTCGAGCGTGCCGCGCGGCGAGATCCAGGTGAATTTTCCGTAGGGTTCGGCCCTGGCCTTCGGGCCGGTGGCGCCAAGCGCCGTCGCCGTCACCAGCCCGGCGCCGGTGACCTGCAGGAAGTAGCGGCGGCTGATCCCCGCCGGGTTGATCGAGTTCTCTTTGGTCATGGCATTCCCCTTTTTTGTTGATGTCAGTCTCTTGCCGCCCGCCTCCCGGGCGCCGTCATATCCCTGTGTTCAAGCCTCCCAGCTCGCCCATTTCTTGCCGATCAGGAAGAACAGCACGTAGATCAGGATGCCGAGCGTCGACAGGATCAGCACCACCGCGAAGAACTGCGGCATCTGGATCATCGACGAATAGGTGGTCAGCCGGTTGCCGAGGCCGAAACCGCCGCCGACCATTTCCGCGCCGACCGCGGTCAGCAGGCCGAAGATGGCGCCGATCATCAGCCCGACCAGGATCATCGGCAACGCCATCGGCGCACGGATCTTCCAGAAGATCTGCAGGGTGCTGGCGCCATAGGAACGCGCCAGCGCGATCTTGGCGCTGTCGACGCGGCGAAAGCCTGTCGCCGCATTGATCATCACCATCGGCCCGGCGGCCAGTGCCACCGCGATGATGCGCGGCGTGTAGCCGAAGCCGAAGCGCAGGATCAGAAGCGGCACCAGCGCCAGCATCGGCGTGGTGACCAGAAGCAGGATGTAAGGCGCGACGATTTTTTCCGCGAACGGGAATTGGGTGATGACGGCGGCCAGCACCAGGCCGATGATGGCGCCGATGGTGAAGCCGGACACCAGCTCGACCAGCGTGTAGCCGAGATGCGGCGCGATCAGCGGAAACTCGTCGAACAGCGCATAGGCGATCGAGCTCGGCGGTGGCATGATATAGAGCGGCACGTGGAACAGCCGCAGCGCCAGTTCGATGCCGCCGATGATGATCACCGCCACGGCAAGAATGGCCGCCACCTCCTTGCCCGACTTGATGCCGGGGCCGCTGGCGAAGGCGGACAGGTTGGTCAGGCTGACCTCATGGCCATCGCCCGCCTTGGCGCCCGACTTGGACTTTGAGAATTCCGGAATGGCATCGCCCCCGCTCACGGCCTGATCCTCACGATTTCGGCGCTCGGGCGCTCCGGCGCTTTTGGCCGCGTGCGTTCGCCGACAATGTCCATCTTGATCCGGTTGGTGAGGTCGAAGACCTCCTTCGTCGCCATGATCTCCAGCGAACGCGGCCGTGGGAACGGCACGCGGTATTCCTTGGCGACCCGTCCCGGCCGGGCGCTCAGCACCACCACCCGGTCCGAGAGAAAAATCGCTTCCTCAATCGAGTGGGTGATGAAGACGATGGTTGTCTTGGTGTCGAGCCAGATCTCCTCGACCAGCCGGTTCATCTCCTCGCGGGTGAAACTGTCGAGCGCGCCGAACGGCTCGTCCATCAAAAGCACCGAGGGCTTTAGCGCCAGCGCCCGCACGATCGCCGCGCGCTGCTGCATGCCGCCCGACAGCTCGCGCGGAAACTTGCCGCCGAAGCCATCGAGTCCGACCCGGTTGAGCAGATGCGCGATCCACGCCCGGTCCGGCTTCTCGCCCTTGATCTCGAAGGGGAAGCGGATGTTGGCGTCGAGGTTGCGCCACGGCAGGAGGTTCGCCTCCTGGAAGACGATGCCGATATCGGGATGCGGACCGGTGATGGCCTTGCCGTCGAGCCGGATCTCGCCGCTGGTCAGGCTGTGCAGGCCCGACATCGACCACAAAAGCGTGGTCTTGCCGCAGCCGGAAGGGCCGACGATCGAGACGATTTCATTGACGCTGACATCGACGCTGCAGCGGTCCAGCGCCAGCAGGTCGCCGGAGGCCGTGTGATAGATCTTGGTCGCTGCCTGCACGCCAAGCTTCGGCTTTTTTGCATCGCCCGTGTTCATCTGCCCCCCGGGAAGATTGCGCGATGATCCATTGGCTCATCCCCAGCGAAAATCAGTCTGTAACTATCCTACTTTCCTGTCAAGCGCCGACGATAGCAGCCGTATCACGAAAATCGATTAGTATACCTATCATGTTGTTTTAATGTCGGCTTTACGGCCTTGAAATGCATGTTGCTTTCCTACATACTTCGGAACTGACACGGACCGGAGAGGAACGGAGGAAGGTGAGCTTTCCCCAACGACACGCTGCGGTTGCGATCCGGTCGGGCACGTGGAGCCAGGGCGTGCAAACATGCTAAGACGACAGCCTCGCAACCCAGGGAAAGACCAGGACCCCATGACCGACGCTGGCAGCCAGGACGAGCCTGTTCCAGGCCCCGATACCGAGGGACGCGATCCTGTCCGGCGCATCCCCGACATCATCTCGCTGGTCAAGGATTCCTACAGCGAATTGCGCCCAGCCGAACGGCGTGTCGCCGATGTCGTTCTCGACGACGTCAAATATGCCGTCGACGCCTCCAACGCCGCCCTTGCCCAGCGCGCCGGGGTCAGCGAACCGACGGTGACCCGGTTCTGCCGCGCCATCGGCTGCGAGGGCGTGCGCGATTTCAAGCTGAAGCTGGCGCAGAGCCTCGTCGTCGGCGCGCTCTACCTGGCCAAGTCGCCTTCCGTCAGCAATGACAATGGCATGCCGTTCTGGAACGCCGTGTTCGGCGAGGCGCGCCGGGCGCTGCAGGAGGCCGAGCGGCAGCTCGACCCTGCGCAGCTGCAGAAAGCCGCCGAGCTGATCGCCAAGGCGCGCCAGGTCACGGTCTTCGGCCTCGGCGGCAGCTCCTCGGCGCTGGCGCAGGAAACCCAATACCGGCTGTTCCGCTACGGCATCACGGTCAGCGCCCAGTGCGATCCCTATCTGATGCGCATGACCGCCTCGACGCTCAAGCCCGGCGATCTGGTGATCGCCATTTCGGCGACGGGACGCACCCGCGAGGTGATCGAGGCCGTCGAGCTCGCCAAGCATTACCGCGCCAATGCGATCGCCGTGACCGCGCCCGACACCGAGCTCGCCCGCACCTGCGACGTCAGGTTGACGGTGGCGGTGCCGGAATATCCCGACACGCTGAAGCCGACGGCATCCCGCTTCGCCTTCCTGGCGGCGATCGACCTGCTGGCGGTGGCCTCCGCCTACAAGCTCGACGGCTCGGCCCGCGAGACGGTGCGCCGCATCAAATACAACGCCCAGATCCACCGCACCGGCAAGGAGATGGAGCCGCTCGGAGACTAGCTCCCTTCTCCCCGTTCACGGGGAGAAGGTGCCGGCAGGCGGATGAGGGGCAGCGCCGGGTTCGACAGTTGCCATTCCAACACAGATTAGACGCACGCAGGAAGAGGGAAAGAGATGCTCGAAATAGCACCCACGAAACAGGCAGCCGCATGGCTCGAATCCCTGGCGCAGGCACTCGCAGCCGGCGACGTGGCGGCGGCGAGCAACCTCTTCGTCGACGATTGCTACTGGCGCGATCTCCTGACCTTCACCTGGAACATCACGACCATGGAAGGCCGCGCGGCGATCGCCGACATGCTGGCGACGACGCTGGCGACGGCCAAGCCGAGCGCGTGGCGGCTGACCGGCGAGGCGACCTCGGACGACGGCACCATCGAGGCGTGGTTCAGCTTCGAAACCGTGGTGGCCAGGGGGGAGGGCATCATGCGGCTGCGCGACGGCCGCTGCCGGACATTGTTCACGGCGATGGCCGACCTCAAGGGCTTCGAGGAGCGCAAGGGCGCGGCGCGGCCGCTCGGCGTGCGCCACAAGGCCGATCCCCAGCGCGAGACCTGGTCGGAGGCGCGGGCGCGCGAGACGCGCGAACTCGGCACTGATGAACAGCCCTATTGCCTGGTCATCGGCGGCGGCCAGGGCGGCATCATGCTGGGGGCGCGACTGCGCCAGCTCGGCGTGCCGGCCATCGTCATCGAGAAGAATGCCAGGCCGGGTGACTCCTGGCGCAACCGCTACCGCACGCTCGTGCTGCACGATCCGGTCTGGTACGACCATCTGCCCTACATTCCCTTCCCCGAAAACTGGCCGGTGTTCACGCCCAAGGACAAGATGGGGGACTGGCTGGAAATGTATACGCGCGTCATGGAGCTCAACTACTGGGTCGCCACCAAATGCCTCAGCGCCAGCTATGACGAGGCCGAAAAAGTCTGGACCGTGGTCGTCGACCGCGTCGGCCGGCAGATCACGCTGAAGCCCAAGCACATCGTCTTCGCCACCGGCGCCTACGGCCCGCCACGGCGGATCGATCTGCCGGGTGCCGGCCGGTTCAAGGGCGAGTTGCTGCACTCCAGCCAGTATGCCAGCGGCGACAAATTCCGCGGCAGGAAGGTCGCCGTCATTGGCGCTGCAAGCTCCGGCCACGATGTCTGCGTCGACCTCTGGGAGAGCGGCGCCGAGGTCACCATGATCCAGCGTTCGCCGACGACAGTGGTCAAGTCGGACACGCTGATGGAAGTGGGCTTCGAGATCTTCTCGGAAGACGCACTGGCGCGCGGCATCACCACCGAGAAGGCCGACATGATCGTCGCCTCGACGCCGTTCGCGCTGGTGCCCAAGGGCCAGCGGGCGCTTTACGAGGTGATCAAGGCGCGCGACGCGGCCTTCTACGACCGCCTGCGCGCCGCCGGCTTCGCCATCGATTTCGGCGACGACGAGACCGGCCTGTTGATGAAGGCCTACCGCACCGGCTCCGGCTACTACATCGATGTCGGCGCCTCCGACCTGATCATCGACGGCAAGATCGGCATCCGCAGCGGCGTCGCCATCAAGTCGCTGACCCCGAGCGGCATCCTGTTCGAGGACGGCAGTGAACTCGCCGCCGACGCCATCATCGCCTGCACCGGCTATCAGTCGATGAACGAGAATGTCGCCGCGATCGTCTCGCGCGAAGTCGCCGACAAGGTCGGCCCGTGCTGGGGTCTTGGCTCGGGCGTCAAGGGCGACCCCGGCCCCTGGCAAGGCGAGCTGCGCAATATGTGGAAGCCGACGGCGCAGGAAGCGCTCTGGTTCCACGGCGGCAATCTGGCGCTGTCGCGCTTCTATTCCAAATATGTCGCGCTGCAGGTCAAGGCGCGGATGGAAGGCATTGAGACGCCGGTTTACGGGGCGGTGAGCAACGCCGGGTAAAGTCGACCCCCACTCTGTCGAGCTTCGCTCGCCACCTCTCCCCCGATCGACGGGGGAGAGGAACGGCGCGAGTTCATCGGCCTTGGCTCCCTTCCTCTCCCTCCAGAGGGGGGAGAGGTGGCGCTGCGAAGCGGCGACGGAGTGGGGGAAGCCGTTCGCCAAACGCGCAGCCGCCCCAAGACAGGCACAAGCTGGCGAGATCAGCTAGTCGTGCCGATGCCCAAAGTGCCTCGCCGCAACCTCGACATGGGTATGCGCGGCATGCGCCACAAACCGCTCAGTCTCGCTGACATCGTTGACCGCTTCGTTCGGCCACCAGGTGCCGCCGATAACGATGCCTTCGCACACCAGCCTCTGGTCGGCGACCAATGACGCGCCGACCGCGTCGACGAAGGTGAAGCGGCCCGGGCGCTGACGGAGCACGGCGACGTCGCCGACCGTGCCGATGGCCAGTGTGCCCAGGTCAGGCCGCGCGATCGCCTGCGCCGGCGCTTGCGTGGCGGCGCGCAGGACCTCGACCAGCGGCATGCCGAGCGCCAGGAGCTTCGACATGCAGACGAGGATGTCGAAGGCGGGACCGTCGACGCAGTAGAGATGCACGTCGCTCGAGATCACGTCGGGCGCCAGCCCTTCTTCGAGCATGGCGCGGGCGACGGCGAAATCGAACGAGCCCATGCCGTGGCCGATGTCGAAGATGACGCCGCGCTCGCGCGCCAGCCGCATGTCGGGCCGCACCGCGCCGGAAGCGAACACCGGCGCATTCGGGAAAGGCCGGAAGCAATGGGTGAGAATGTCGCCCTTGCGCAGGCGCGGCAGCACTTCCGAGCGGCCGGGCGGCGGTTCGTCGATATGCGCCATCAGCGGCAGGCCGGCCTGGTCGGCGGCCTCCAGCGCCAGATCCACCGGCGCGATGCCGCTGGTGCCGCCGGCATGCTTGCCCGAGCGAACCTTTACGCCGACCACGACATCGCGGTGCTCGCGCACCGCAGCCACAACCTCGCGCGGCTCGCAGAGCCTGAGATCGCTGCACTCGCCGACCGACACCGTCTGCGAGAAGCCGAAAATGCCGGCAAAGGAAATGTTGACATAGGCCAGGATGCGAACCTTCGAGCGCTCCATGACATGGCGGCGGAAGCCGAGGAAATTGCCGGCGCCCGCACTGCCGGCATCGATGAAGGTGGTGGTGCCGCTCTTGGCGGCCAGCCGGTCGGCATCGACGCCAAGCGACGTGCCGCCCCAATAGACGTGGCTGTGCAGGTCGACCAGGCCCGGCGTGACGATGCAGCCGGCGGCATCGACGATCTGCGCGGCGCTGTCCGCCGGGATATCGGCGTCGACCGCGGCAACGCGGCCATTGGCGATGGCGACATCGCGCAGCGAGTCGAGGCCAGCGGCCGGATCGATCAGCCGTCCGCCCTTCAGCAGGAGGTCGAATTGCATGGGGTAACCTCCGCTCGTTGCTTTGCTTACAGAGGCCGATAGGCGACCGCCTCGACCTCGATCTTGATATCGATCATCAGCCGCGATTCGACCGTGGTGCGGGCCGGCGGGTTCTTCGGAAAGTGCCTGGCATAGACCGCGTTGAAGGCGCCGAAATCGCGCGCGTCTTCCAGCCACACGGTGGTCTTCACCACATCGTCCATGGTGCAGCCGGCCAGCGCCAGCGCGGCCTTGACGTTGGCGAGCACCTGCTCGGTCTGTTCCGATATGCCGCCCTTGACCACGATGCCGTCGCTGCCGACGGGAACCTGGCCCGAGACATAGACGAGATCGCCTGCCCGCACGGCGGGCGACAACGGCACATGCGACGTTCCAAAACACTGTTTCGGCAAGGGACAAGCCTCCTCTGATGACAGGACGGGGTGCCATTGCAGCGCCCGCTTCGATCGACATTTACGCCGATCCGGCCGATCCTCATAGGGGCCTTGTTGGAAAGCAACATTCTTGGAAATCTGCGTTGCTTTATTACAAGAGCCCTTGCATCGTACGCGCTGACGGGCGGCTTGGAAGCCGCACCGCACAGACGCATTTGCCAGAGCGGAGATACCAGCAATGACCTACGACAAGAACCCGTTTCCATCAGGCGATGCCGATCGCCACGCGCTCTGGGAAATGCTGGTGCGGCGCGACATCGACGCTTTCATCGGCCAGGACTGGGCTATGGTCGAGGATGATTTCGTCGCCGAGAGCTTCTTCGGCATGCATGCGCATTTCCTGCACAACGCCGACGCCTGGCGGCTGCAGTTTCCAAGGCTCGAAGTCTATCGCGACGAATGGCTGCGCCAGGCCGAAGAGACGGCGGCGACCAAATTCGCCGAGCCGCTGCGCGAGGCGCTGTTTCGCGTCACCAACATGCGAGACATCGACGTCGACGGCGACCGCGCCGTGCTGCACAAGAAGTTCGACGGCTCGGTCGCCAAGGCGGACGGCAGCGTCGACCGGCTGAAATGGCAGACGCTGTATTTCTGCAGCAAGGTCGGCGGCAGCTGGAAGATATCAGGCTTCGTCGGCTACATGCCGCATCCGCTCGGCAGCTAGAGCCAGCTGATCAGTAGAGCGTGACGAAGGCCGGAAACAGCATGCCGGTCGCCCGGAAATGCTCGACCAGTTCGATGGCCGGGAAGATGGCGAGGAAATAGAGCCCGTCGAAAAACGTGCGCTTCAAAGCCCGCGTCGAGAACTGCAGTTCGTCATCGTCGCGGTAGAGCAGCGGGTTTGGCCAGAACCGGGGCGTGCTCTTGGTGTAGGCAAGATAGGCCGGGCCGAACTTGCCGAGCAGAAATTCGGCTTCCTTGCGCGCCGTGACGCGAAAGATGAAAAAGCTGGCAAGGCCCAGCGCCACGGCCGCCATCAGCGAGCCGTAGAGCAATCCAATGCCGACCGCGCCGACCGTCGAGAAGAAATAGAGCGGGTTCTGCGTGGTCGAGAACGGTCCCGTCGAGACCAGTTCCTCGTTCTTCTTGCCGCCGACATAGAGAATGCTCCACAGCCGCCCGACGACACAGACGAGCACCAGGCAAAAGCCGAAGAATTCGATCGTTTCGTGCCCGTCGGAGCCCTCGCTCAGCCCCGGCTTGGTGAGAAACAGCAGCAACACCGCCAGCGCCGCCGCAACTCGCACGAAGATCAGGCGCTTGCGCTGCTCGAAGGCCTGGGAAACCGGCTTGAGGGTAGCGTAGGTCATTTGGTGTTTCCTGGGGCACTGACGAGTGCCCGTGAGCAATGGGCATGACATTGATGGCGGATGAAAGGCGCACGCCCTCTATCGGCGCAGCGCCGGGCGTTCGTAAAGGACCTTTGCGCGGCCCACGACCATTCTTACGAATTTGTATGCCGCCGGACAGGCCGGCGTGAACTCGTTTGCTTACGCTGCGCGGATCGCCACCGCCGCAACCGTCGACCTCAGGACTTCAGCCATGCTCGCGCCCAACAGGCAACAACCCGCCCCACCGAGCCACAACAGGGTTCCCGACGTCACTCTCGATTTCTGGGTGATCAAGTTGATGGCGGTCACCACCGGCGAGACCGCGGCGGATTATCTTGCCGACACGATCGGGCTTGGGCTGACCGTCACCTCGCTGATCATGACCGGCATCCTGATCGCTGCCCTCGTCCTGCAGTTTGCGCAGAAGCGTTACGTGCCGTGGGCCTACTGGCTGGCGGTGGTGCTGATCAGCATCGTCGGCACCCTGGTGACGGACAATCTCGTCGACACTTTCGGCGGGCGCCTGCAGACCACGACCATCGCCTTCTCGGTTGCGCTCGCCGCGACATTCGCGGTCTGGTACGCCAGCGAACGGACGCTGTCGATCCACACCATCTTCACCACCAGGCGCGAAATCTTCTACTGGCTGGCGATCCTCTTGACCTTCGCGCTCGGCACCGCCGGCGGCGATCTCGTCGCCGAAAGCTTCGACATGGGCTACCTCACCACAGGCCTGCTGTTCGGCGGCGCCATCGCGCTCATCGTGCTGGCCTACTGGCTGCTCAATCTCGACGGCATCCTGGCCTTCTGGCTCGCCTATATCCTGACGCGGCCGCTCGGCGCCTCCTTCGGTGACCTGCTGTCGCGATCGGCCAGGCATGGCGGCCTGGGCTTCGGCACCATCTTCACCAGCCTGCTCTTCCTCGGCTGTATCATTGCGCTCGTCCTGCACATGACCCTGAAGGGGACAACCGACGAAGCCGATGAACTGTTGCTGGACCTGGACTAGGTGCAGGGCGGATGCGCTAGCATTGACAATTGCCGAAAACCCCACCGCTTCGGCCAATCGTGAACGTTCTAGCGCCACCATCCCTGCGCCTTCGTGACATCCTAGGAACAAGCCCGTGCCGGTGATAGCCTGTCCATCTCGGCAACGGACCGGACCTTTCATGCGACTGCTTCTCGTCGAGGACGACCACAGGACGGCCGACTATATCGTCAGGGGACTGACCGAGGCCGGCCATGTCTGCGACCTCCTGCGCAACGGCCATGACGGGCTGTTCGCGGCGACCCGGGGCAAATACGACGTGATCGTCGCCGATCGGATGATCCCCGGTCTCGACGGCCTGTCGATGGTCAAGGCGGTGCGCGCCGCCGGCGTGCGCACGCCGGCGATCTTCCTCACCTCCGTCGGCGGCATCGACGACCGCGTCGAGGGGCTCGAGGCAGGCGGCGACGACTATCTGGTCAAGCCCTTCGCCTTTTCCGAACTCCTCGCCCGCATCAACGCGCTTGGCCGGCGGCCGGCGGCGCAGGAGCAGAAAACCGTCCTGCGGGTCGCCGACCTCGAAATGGACCTGATCATGCGCCGCGTCACGAGGCGGGGCCAGCCGATCGACCTGCAGCCGCGGGAGTTCAGCCTGCTGGAAGTGCTGATGCGCGGCGAAGGCCGCGTCATCACCCGCACCATGCTTCTGGAGCGTGTCTGGGATTTTCATTTCGATCCCAGGACCAGCGTCGTCGAGACCCATATCAGCCGGCTGCGGGCCAAGGTCGACAAGCCCTTCGAAACCCAGCTCATCCACACCGTCCGCAACACAGGCTACAGCCTGCACGCGCCATGACCGGAACCTGGTCCCGCCTGCTGCGCAGCACGCCATTCCGGCTTGCCCTGACCTTCGCCTTCCTGTTCGTGCTGGCCTTCGTCCTGTCTGGCGCCATCGTCTACCAGATGATGAGCGCCGATCTTGCCGAGCGGCTCGACGACACCATCAAGGAAACCTACGCGGTCGTCGCCGCGACCTATGCCGAGAACGATCTCAAGGAGCTGGTTGAGACCGTCGGCAGCCACTCCCTGCGCAGCCTCAAGAAGGAGCAGCTGTTTTCGCTGACCGACGCAACGGGCAATCGCCTGGCCGGCAACTTCACCGCCGCGGGGCTCCCCGACGGCTTCTCGATGTTCGACACCGAAATGCCCGGCGTGCCGCCCGGCGCCGAGTACCGCGCCTATTCCGGCCCGGTCGGCGGCAACACGCTGACCGTCGCCTTCAGCCTTTCCGAGACGGAGGAGCTGGAGAGAATCGTGCTGATGAGCTTTGGCTGGGGAACCCTGATCATCACCGGGCTGGCGGTCGCCGGCGGCGCCCTGCTCGCCTCGCGCGTCCAGCGCCGTCTCGACGGCATCGCCGCCACCATGGTGGATGTCTCGCATGGACGGCTGGACACCCGCATTCCGCTGACCGGCAAGGGTGACGACATCGACATCGTCTCCAGCCAGGTCAATGCCGCGCTCGACCGCCTGTCGGCGCTGGTCGAAGGCATGAAACAGGTCAGCGCCAACATCGCCCACGATCTGAAGACGCCGCTCAACCGGTTGCAGATGATCCTCGACACCGCGTCGGAAAAGAACCTGTCGGGCCGGAAAATCGCCGCTGAACTGGCGGAGGCGCATGCCGAGAGCCTGCAGATCAACGAGACCTTCGATGCCCTGCTGCGCATCGCGCAGATCGAGGCCGGCGCCCGCCGGGCGCGGTTCACCGATGTCGATCTGGGCGAGGTGCTGCAAACCATCGCCGAGATCTATGCCGATGTTGCCGAGGACGACGGAAAGTCGCTGTCGTTGGCGCAACCACAGGAAACGACGGACCGGATCCATGGCGATCGCGAGCTGCTGACGCAGATGTTCGCCAATCTGGTCGAGAACGCGTTGCGCCATTGTCCATCGGGCACGACGATAAAGCTGTCGGTAGCGCGCCAGGACGAACGCGTCGTTGCGGGCGTCGCCGACAACGGTCCCGGCATTCCGGCGGCAGAGCGCGAGAAAGTGTTCCAGCGGCTCTACCGGCTGGACCACAGCCGCTCGACATCAGGCAGCGGCCTCGGGCTCAGCCTTGTCCGGGCCATAGCCGATCTGCACGGCGCATCGATCACGCTCGAGGATTGCCGACCGGGACTTGCGGTGGTGGTGCGTTTTCCGCTGGCTATGGATTAGCCGGCGAAACGGCTGGTGCTGTTCAAGCCCAGCTTGGGTTGAGAGGTCCCCTCACCTATCTATCCGCGTCGACAGGATGATCGATGACAGCGTCCGCTCGACTCCGTCCATGGCGCCGATCTGGTCGAGCAGCATGTCGAGGTCGCGGATCGATGGCGCGTCGACGATGACGATCATGTCGAAATTGCCGCTGACCGAATGCAGCGTCCGGACCGTCGCCAAACCGCGCAGGCCGCGCACCACCTTGTCGGCAAGCTTGGGCGTCACGGTGAGCAGCACATGCGCCCGCACCAGCCCCTGCTCATAATCCGGCGCCAGCCGCACGCCGTAGCCTGATATGATGCCGCGCTGCTCCAGCCGTTCGATCCGGCTCTGCACGGTTGTCCGCGAGACGCCAAGCCGCCGCGCCAGCTCGGCGGTCGAGGCGCGCGCATTCTCGCGCAGCAGCGAAAGCAGGGTCTGTTCGGCATCGCTGAGCATTTCGACGATTCTTCTCGGCGGACTGACCAATCAATGGGTTCGTTTCGTACAGAACCACGCTTCCTTTCGACGGGCAAGCTGCGAATCTGTGCTCACAACCAGTGAGGGATTTGTCATGAAGAAAATTGTCGTTGTCGGCGCCGGCAAGATCGGCTCGACCATTGCCGAGATGCTCGCCGCCACGGGAGATTATCAGGTCACGCTCGTCGACCGCTCGGCAGCACAGCTCGCTGCTGCCGAAGTCCCGGCCACGGTTGCGACGCTGGAGCTCGACATCGAAGCATCCGGCACGCTTGAAGCCGCACTCGCCGGCAAATTCGCGGTGCTCAGCGCCGCTCCCTTCCATCTGACCACCCGCATCGCCGAGGCGGCGGCCAGTGCCGGCGTGCACTATCTCGACCTGACCGAGGATGTCGTCTCGACCCGCCGCGTCAAGGAACTGGCGCGTTCGGGCAGAAGCGCCTTCATTCCGCAATGCGGCCTGGCGCCGGGCTTCATCTCGATCGTCGCCAACGATCTCGCCAGCCGCTTCGATTCTCTGGAAAGCGTGCGCATGCGCGTCGGCGCTTTGCCGCAATATCCCTCCAATGCGCTGAACTACAATCTGACCTGGAGCACCGACGGCGTCATCAACGAATATTGCGAGCCCTGCGAGGCGATCGTCGAGGGCGAGCTGGTCGAGGTGCCGCCACTGGAGGAGCGCGAGGAGTTCTCGCTCGACGGCGTCACTTACGAGGCATTCAACACCTCCGGCGGGCTCGGCACGCTGGCCGAGACGCTGAAGGGCAAGGTGCGCACGCTCAACTACCGCACCATCCGCTACCCCGGCCACGCCGCGATCATGAAGGCGCTGCTCAACGACCTCGGCCTGCGCCATCGCCGCGACGTGCTGAAGGACATTTTTGAAAGCGCCCTGCCGGCGACATTGCAGGACGTCGTCATCGTCTTCGTCACCGTCTCCGGCCGCAAGAACGGCCGCCTGCTGCAGGAGACCTACGCCAACAAGGTCTATTCCCAGCGTATCGGCCAGGTGGTGCGCAGCGCCATCCAGATCACCACGGCGTCCGGCATCTGCGCCGTGCTCGACATGCTGGCCGACGGCAGCCTGCCGGCGACCGGCTTCATCAAGCAGGAAGACATCGCGCTGGACGCATTTCTAGCCAACCGTTTTGGCCGCGCCTATGCCCAGCACGAAATGGTGAGCCGGCTGGCGGGGTGAAGCGCATAATCTCCCGCTTGAGGGGGAGATTAGCATCGAGCTATTTCCGCAAGACCATCGGCCGCCCAAGCAGAAACCGGACAAAATTGCCGGCGTTGCGCGAGGCCTTGGCCGAAGTCTGCGGCATCTGCTTTTGCGTAGTCTCTTTTCGAGCCGGCGCGCGCGCATTTGTCCCGGCACCGGGCCGGCCCACGGTGAAAGCCGGCTCGGCGACCGGCTTGCCGCGCAAGACATTGGCTGCATTGTTGTCATGAATGACGATGCACCATTGAGCCTCCTTCAAGGCCGCCCCGACGGTGTTGAAACGCATCGCCATCCTCGTGTGCTCGTCGCAATAGACCCCGTTCATGGACGGTGATCGCTTCTCGACCAGAGTGCCGAAGGCCGACGTTGGATATTCGTGCTGCGTGTAGTGGTTGGTTGCCGCATCGAAATTCTGGCCGTGCGGAAAGGCGATATAGAGCGGTTGCTGGTTCACCTCGCCCTTGGCGATTTCCCGGCGCGCGTAGAAATCGACACGCTCCATGAAGGTCGGCGCCAGCGCGTCATCGCTGTCGAGCCGAGTCAGCGAAACAAATTCGGCATCCGTGTCGCTTTGGACAAACGCATTGAAGGCGACATTGTAGTTCTCGCCGGCCTTGATGAGAACCGGCCTGACATCAATCCCGGCCGCGCAGGCGCAGACGATCCGGATGTAGTTCTCATGTGTTCGGAATCGAACGCAATCAGGACCGTAAAGTCCTTCTGCGACTGGCCCTCGAGCGAGGGCGCGCAATAGGTGTCGAACAGCGCCAGCCGCTCGACCAGCCACACCGGGTCGAGATTGGCTCTGCCGTGTCCATTCCATTGGCTCGGCATGAAGCCGGTGGCGGTGTTGTAGCGAATCGCCACGTATTTCTTCAGGTCGGTGCTCATGGGAGGAGACTAGAGCATGATCCCGAAGGGTGGAATCCGGTTCTCGGAAAACATGGTACGCGGCACTTTCCCGCCAATCGCTTTGGTCGCGCCTAGATGAGCGGCTGGCGAGTTGATCGATGGGCTGGCGAGGGAAGGAAGAGAGCTGGCTCGAACAGGTTCGCCCCTTTCCTCAAATATGCAGCGCGTGTCCCAGCGCCTTCAGCGCTGCTTCCTGGAATCCCTCGCCCTGCGTCGGATGCGCGTGGATGGTGCCGGCGATGTCCTCCAGCCGCGCGCCCATCTCCAGCGCCAGCCCGAACGCCGCCGCCAGTTCCGACACGCCCTGCCCGACCGCCTGGATGCCGAGCACCAGATGGTTGTCGGCGCGGGCCAAGACGCGGACAAAGCCGTCCTCGCCCAGCTTCGTCATCGCCCGGCCGTTGGCCGCGAACGGGAACATGCCGATCTTGATCTCGCCGCCGAGCGCCTTGGCTTCTTCCGGCGAAAGACCAGCGGTCACCAGTTCGGGATCGGTGAAGCAAACGGCGGGTATCGAACGCTTGTCCCAGCTGCGCTTGTGGCCGGCAACGATCTCGGCGACCATCTCGCCCTGCGCCATCGCCCGGTGCGCCAGCATCGGCTCGCCGGTGACGTCGCCAATGGCGAAGATGCCGCGCATCGAGGTGCGGCACTGGTCGTCGATGCGGATGAATTTGCCGGCCATGTCGAGGTCGATCTGCTCGAGCCCCCAGCCTTCGGTCACCGGCTTGCGGCCGACCGTCACCAGGATCTTGTCGGCGGCGACCTTGGCGCTCTTGCCGTCGGAGGTTTCGATCAGCAGCGCGTCGCCTTTGGTCGACAGTCCCTTGGCCTTGGCGCCCAGCATCACCTCGACGCCGAGCGCGGTGAGCCGCTTGACCACCGGCCGGGTCAGCTCCGCATCATACTGCGCCAGCACGCGCGGCAAGGCCTCGATCACGGTCACCTCAGCGCCCATCTTGGCAAATGCCATGCCGAGTTCCAGCCCAATATAGCCGCCACCGACGACCGCGAGATTTTTCGGCACGTCGCTGAGCGCCAGCGCCTCGGTGGACGAAATCGCCCGACCGCCAAACGGCAGGAACGGCAGCTCCACCGGCGCCGAGCCGGTGGCGATCACGATGGTTTCAGCACGGATCACTTGGCTACCCGTCTCGGTCTCGACCGCGACCGTCTTGCCGTCGCGAAAGCTCGCCCAGCCATGCACAGTTTTCACGCCTGCCTTCTTGAGCAGGCCGGCGACGCCACTGTTGAGCCGGCTGACGATGCCGTCCTTCCAGGCGACGGTCCGGGCAAGATCGAGCGTCGGCGCGGTGACCGAAATGCCGAGCGGGCTCTTGCCGCCCGCCATGTGCGACACCTTCTCGAACTCCTCCGCCGCATGGATCAGCGCCTTGGACGGGATGCAGCCGACATTGAGGCAGGTGCCGCCCGGCTTGCCGGCCTCGACGATCACCGTATCGACGCCGAGCTGTCCGGCCCGAATAGCGCAGACATAGCCGCCGGGCCCGGCGCCGATGACGAGCAGCTTGCAGGAGATTTCTTTCATGATGGCACGCTCTTTCTGGTGGCGAAGGCCCCCTCATCCGGCCGCCTCGCGGCCACCTTCTCCCCGGTGGGGAGAAGAGGCGAGCACAGACGCCGGCGACCTCCTCTCCCCTCGGGGAAAGGTCGGATTGCCCCGAATTGCCCTTCGCAATTCGGTTTTGGCAATCCGGGTGAGGGGGCCCTTGCGACCGTTCTCATCCCCTCAATCCACGAAAATCAGCGCCGGCGTTTCCAGCAGCGTCTTGATCCGCTGGATGAACACCGCCGCATCCCACCCATCGATCACCCGATGGTCGAAGCTCGACGACAGGTTCATCATCTTGCGCGGCATGAACTGGGTGCCGTCCCACACCGGCCGCACCATCATCTTGTTGACGCCGACGATCGCCACTTCAGGATGGTTGATGACCGGCGTCGTCGCCACGCCGCCCATGGCGCCGAGCGAGGTGATGGTGATGGTCGAGCCGGACAGCTCGTCGCGTGTTGCCGTGCCGGACTTGGCCGCCTCGGCCAGCCTGATGACCTCGGCGCCGCAATCCCAGATGTCGCGCGCCTCAGCGTGCCTGACCACCGGAACCACCAGCCCCGACGGCGTCTGTGCGGCGATGCCGATATGGATGCCGCCATGCTGATGGACGATGCCGGCCTCGTCGTCGAACAGGGAATTGAGATTGGGCTGGTCCGCGATCGCCTTGACCATCGCCCGCATCAGGAACGGCAGCAGCGTCAGTTTCGGCCGCTCCACGCCAGGACGCTTCTCCTTGTTGAGCGCCGCGCGCAATTCCTCCAGTGCGGTGACGTCGATCTCCTCGACATAGGTGATGTGCGGAATGCGCGATTTGGACAGCGACATCTTCTCGGCGATCTTGCGCCGCAAGCCGACCACCTTGATATCCTGCACAGCATCGTTGCGGGCGAGGCCGGATGCCTTTGCGACCTGCGGCCCGCGCGCCAGGAACGCTTCGATGTCCTCATGGCCGATGCGACCGGCCGGACCGGATCCGGCAACCTGCCTGAGATCGATGCCGGCTTCTTTTGCCCGCAGACGAACGGCCGGCGACGCCAGCGGTCTTTCGCCTTCAGGCCGCGGCGCGCCGGGGACGGAAGGCTGCGCCGTGCTTTTCTGTGAGGCTGCCGGTTTCGCCTTGGGCTCGTCGCTCTTTGGTGATGCCTTCACGACCGGCGCAGCAGCCTCGGGCTTCGGCGTCGGAAGTTTTGCCGGAGGCTCAGCGGACACCGCTTCCGCTTCGGCGCCTTGCGGCTTGGCGTTGCCCTCGCCCGCCACCTTCAGCCGCACGATGGGCGAGCCGATGGCCACCGTGTCGCCGATCTCGGCGCCCAGCCACAGGATCTCGCCATCGACCGGCGACGGGATTTCAACCGTCGCCTTGTCGGTCATGACGGCGGCGAGCACAGTGTCCTCGCGGACGATATCGCCGACCTTGACGTGCCATTCGACCAACTCGGCCTCGGCGACGCCTTCGCCGACATCGGGCAGCTTGATGATGTGTTCGCCCATCTCAGGCTCCCATGGTTTCAAGCAAGGCACGGCCAACGCGGGCGGGACCGGGAAAATAATCCCACTCCTGCGCATGCGGATAGGGCGTGTCCCAGCCGGCAACGCGAGCAACCGGCGCTTCGAGGTGATAGAAACAGTTTTCCTGCACCAGCGCCGACAGCTCGGCGCCGAAGCCCGAGGTCAGCGTCGCCTCATGCACGATGACGCAGCGCCCGGTCTTTTTCACCGAGGCGACGATCGTATCGAGATCGAGCGGCAGCAGGGTCCTGAGGTCGATGATCTCGGCATCGATGCCTGTTTCTTCGACAGCCGCCTGCGCGACATAGACCATGGTGCCGTAGGCGAGCACGGTGAGGGCCGAGCCTGCCCTGCGGATCGCCGCCTTGCCGAGCGGCACCGTGTAGTGGCCGTCGGCCACCTCGCCCAGCTCATGCTTCGACCAGGGTGTCACCGGCCGGTCGTGATGACCATCGAACGGACCGTTGTAGAGCCGCTTCGGCTCGAGGAAGATCACCGGATCCGGATCCTCGATCGCCGCGATCAAAAGCCCCTTGGCGTCGTGCGGGTTGGACGGTACCACCGTCTTCAGCCCCGACACATGGGTGAACAGCGCCTCAGGGCTCTGGCTGTGCGTCTGGCCGCCAAAAATGCCGCCGCCGGTCGGCATGCGCACCACGATCGGGCAGGTGAAATCGCCGTTGGAGCGGTAGCGCAGCCGTGCCGCTTCCTGGGTCAGCTGGTCGTAGGCCGGGTACATGTAGTCGGCAAACTGAATTTCCACGCACGGCTTCAAGCCATAGGCGGCCATGCCGATGGCCGAGCCGACAATGCCGGATTCGTTGATCGGCGCATCGAAGCAGCGGCTCTTGCCGTATTTGGCCTGCAAGCCCTGCGTGCAGCGGAAGACGCCACCGAAGAAGCCGACGTCCTCGCCGAACACGACGACTTTCTCGTCGCGCCCCATCGACACATCCATGGCATCGCGAATGGCCTCGATCATGGTCCGTCTCGGCATGGCTCAGACTCCCGCCTGTTGGCGCTGGCGTCTGAGATGCGGCGGCATTTCGGCGTAGAGCCCTTCGAACATGTCGCGCGTCGACGGCTTGCCGCCGGCATGCAGCGTGCCGTGGCCTTCGGCTTCCTTCTGCGCCGCGATAACCGTGTCGAGGATTTCCGCCTCGGCCTGCGCGTGACGCTCGTCCGACCAGACACCGAGCGCGATGAGATGGTTCTTCAGCCGCACGATCGGGTCGCCGAGCGGCCAAGCGTCGGATTCAGTCTTCGGCCGGTAGGCGGACGGGTCGTCCGAGCTCGAATGTGCGCCGGCACGGTAGGTGACATATTCGACCAGCGTCGGCCCGAGATTGCTGCGCGCCCGCTCCGCCGCCCATTTGGCCACGGCGTGGACGGCGAGGTAGTCGTTGCCGTCGACGCGCAGCGACGGGATGCCGAAGCCGAGGCCCCTCGCCGCGAACGTGCCCGAACCGCCGCGCGCGATGCCTTGAAAGGTCGAGATCGCCCACTGGTTGTTGACGACATTGAGCACGACCGGCGCCTTGTAGGTGGAGGCGAACACCAGCGCCGAGTGGAAATCGGACTCGGCCGTCGAGCCGTCGCCGATCCACGCGGCTGCGATGCGCGAATCGTTCGATATCGCCGAGGCCATCGCCCAGCCGACCGCCTGGATGTACTGCGTCGCCAGATTGCCGGAGATCGAGAAGAAGCCGTGCTCCTTCGACGAATACATGACCGGCAATTGCCGGCCCTTCAGCGGGTCGGCTTCGTTGGAATAGATCTGGTTCATCATCGTGACCATCGGGTAGCCATCGGCAATCAGCAGCCCGGCCTGGCGATAGGTCGGAAAGTTCATGTCGCCCGGCGCCAGTGCCTTGCGGAAGGCGCAAGCCACAGCCTCTTCGCCCAGATGCTGCATGTAGAACGAGGTCTTGCCCTGCCGCTGCGCCATCTGCATGCGCGCATCGAAGGTCCGCAGCGTCATCATGTGGCGCAGGCCGGTGAGAAGCTCGTCGCTGGACAGCAGGCCGGCCCACGGGCCGACGGCCTCGCCCGTGCGGTTCAGCACGCGGATGATCGAGAAGGCATGATCGCGGATGGTGCGCGGATCGACATCGATCTCCGGGCGCGGCACCGAGCCGGCCTTGGGGATCGGCACGTTGGAAAAGTCAGGCGTTCCGCCCGGCCGCACTTCCGGTTCCGGAACATGAAACCGCAACATCCCAGCATCGGCCATGACCTTTGTCCTCCAATGTTGCCTGGAACAGATATTTGCATATCTGCGCCGCCAGTGCGAATTTGTCGGGTAGCCTGCGGACGTCGGTCCCGGCCGCGCCGGCCGATCCAGCCTCCCGCACCCAAGATGAAGATATGTCCGCGAAATTTCTTGTCGATGTTGGGCGGTGGCGCGCAATTAGAGAGAAGGTTGGGCGAGGTTTGCCGGCAGATAAGGTGATTGGTCGACGAACTCGCGCCCTTCCTCTCCCCCGTCGATCGGGGGAGAGGTGTCGAGCGAAGCTCGAGGGAGTGGGGGTCGACGGTTCGCCCAAGCTGGATGCCGCCCCCACATCATGCTAACCAGCCCGCCATGGCACAGAAGAAAGCATATGAGGTCGATGGCTGGCTCGCGAAGCCGGACCAGCGGATCTCCATTGTCCTGCTTTACGGCCCCGATCGCGGCCTTGTCTCCGAGCGAGCAAAGGCCTTTGCCGGCAAGACCGGCCTGCCGCTCGACGATCCCTTCTCGGTGGTCAGGCTGGAGGGGTCGGAGGTCGACCGCGACGAGGGCCGGCTGCTCGACGAGGCCCGCACCGTGCCGATGTTTTCCGACCGGCGCCTGCTGTGGGTGCGCAATGCCAGCGGCCAGAAGGCATTGGCCGACGACGTCAAGGCGCTGACGGCCGAACCCGCGCGCGATGCGATCATTCTCATCGAGGCCGGCGACCTCAAGAAGGGTGTCGGCCTGCGCGCCATCGTCGAGGCGGCCGACAATGCCATGGCCCTGCCTTGCTATGCCGATGAAGCCCGCGACATCGACACCGTCATCGACGGCGAACTGGGCAGGGCCGGCATGTCGATGACCATGGAGGCGAGACAGGCGCTGCGCCGCAATCTCGGCGGCGACCGGCTGGCCTCGCGCGGTGAGATCGAGAAGCTTGTGCTCTACGCCCATGGCCAGACCGAGATCGGCCTGGAGGAGGTCAAAGCGATGTCAGGTGATGTCTCCGGCGCGTCTTTCGACGACGCGGTCGACGCGCTTCTCGAAGGCAAGATCGGCGACTTCGACACCGCCTTCACCCGCCATTGCCAGTCCGGCGGCCAGCCTTTCCTGGTGCTGTCCTCGGCAATGCGGCAGTTGCAGCAGATCCAAATCATGCGCGGCCAGATGGAGTCCGGCAACCGCAACGCCGCCTCGGTCGTTGCCGCCGCCCGCCCGCCGGTGTTTTTCTCCAGGCGCAAGCTGGTGGAGAAAGCGCTGGAACGCTGGAGCACCGAAGCGCTCGGCCGCGCACTGACCCGGCTGCAGACGGCGGTGCTGCAGACCAGGCGGCGGCCGGATCTTTCCGTCGCGCTGGCAAGACAGGCGCTGCTTGGCATTGCGGTGGAGAGCAGCAGGTTGGCGCAGCGGTAGGAGAGCGATCCTCCTCTTCTCGGCGCCGAGCGCTGCCTCCATCGGTCAATTCATTGTCATGGCGCCCACCTGCTGGAAGGTTGGCAGCGCCTGTGGAAAGACCAGCACCGCCGCGCCGTAAAGAAGCAGAGCGATACCCGACACCTTTGCGATCCCACCTCCGGACGGGAGGGTCTTTTCCGCAAAGATCAGCAAGGTGACCACGGCCATTGCGGCGACGTTCATGATCCCGAGAGGAAAGAGGGCGAGAAACAAAAGCCAGCAGCAGCCCAGGCAAAAAAGTCCATGCTCCAGGCCCATGCGAACCGCACCCCAATAACCATCGCGCCATGAGGTCAGGATGAAGCCAATCGGCGTGCGGCATTTGGCCAGACACAGATCTTTCAGTAGGGAGAGTTGATAGGCGCCCCCAATCATCAGCAGCGCGCCGCCGATACGCGCGGCCGTCGCAGCGGACAATCCCACATGCCCGGCAAGCATCTCCGCACCCGCCGCACCGGCAAAGGCGATAAAGCCCATCACGCCCCAAACCAGCATATACCCGGCCACGAACACCCAGCTCGAGACAAAGGTCTCGCCCCGGCTCTGTTTGCCGGCCTGGACCTGGTGAAACGTCAGGATCATGGGCGCGGCCGTCGGAAACATCATGGCAATCATCATGATCATCCAGATGGCAAGAAACAGCGGCGCCTTCATACCCATGGTGAGTGCGTACATTTCCATGCGCATGTCCGCGTCCATGGCCATCTGCTGCCAGACAAGCAGGGTCCACGCCGCCGCAGCGATAGCGATCAGCAGCGCGAGAATGATGTATCGCTGCAACGTCGGGGCCATGGACGAGGTCGTTCCGTGCTACGCTGCCAACGGCTACTGCTGCCCAGACCAATTGATCGGGGCGTAATGTCCGTTTCGGCGGGAATTGTCCCAGCTCATGCCATGATCGCTGAATGTACTGCCTTCCGCCCCCATCGCCAGGGCGAGCCAATCGGGATTGACAGGATGGCCGGTGGCCGCCCACATCTGCCCGTCCTCGCGCATTGTCGGCAGCGGCTCGACCGCCATCTGCATGACGCCCACAATCTCCGCCGACCGCTTCTTGCCGTCTATCCGGTAGCTTATCGGCACCTTCTTGGCGCCAAGATTCGTGCCAATCATGGGTGCCAGCACCGCCATAGGGCCGCCCGCAGCGCCGGTGAAGATGGCACCTAGCGCCTCTGTTTGCCTGTCATCGGCCCGTTCGTCGATATAGGCGGCGGCCGTCCAATTGCCGTTTGCCATAGGACCCGGCGTGTGAGCGACCATCGCGACACTGAGCCCATCCAATCGAACGTCGCCGTAGTTGCCCGTATTGATATGAAAGACCAAACCGACGTCGCAAACACCTTTCGTCGGCTTCGATGTCAGCTGCGCGTTGGTGGACAGCAGACAAGGACATACGACATCGCAGCTACAATTTTCGAAGTAACTTCCGGACAATTGCCAACGGACTGCCATTTGCACCTCCCACTTGCGTCAGGCGCGTCGGCATATCGCATTGGCGGGGCGGTGCCATTTCACGACTGTGTAGGAACGGCAAATAGCCCCCGCCTCGACTGACCGGCACGCTAGGGCCCATAATTTAAGCCATATCTAATATAGGTTACGCCGTTGCCTGGCACTGTCAAGCCGCGAGCGGCAGGGCTGGCGGCAGGCGCTGCTTGGGATCGCGGTTGAGAGCGCGAGGCTGGGGAGCGAGCCTGATCTCCCCCTCGAGGGGGAGATGTCGCCGAAGGCGACAGAGGGGGCCGCCGCGCGTGGGGCGCTGACCTCTTCTTCGTTCCCGCAGGGGCCCGGCGCTTGATGTGGGGCGACCCCTCTGGCCTGCCGGCCATTTCCCCTCAAGGAGGGAGATTCGCGGCGTCACCGATTTCGCCAATCACCAGCGCCCCAAAAGGAAAAGGCCGGCCAAACGGCCAGCCCCTTTCCACATGCGCAATCTCCGGTCTCAATATACTTCGCCGGCTAACTAACGCTCCTGCTTCAGCCTTCTGCACAGCTCATCAAGCTGCTCCAGCGACCGGTATGAAACCCGCAAAGTGCCGCCCTTGCCCTTGTGATCCACTGACACAATCATGCCGATCGTATCGGTCAACAGCTTTTCCAGCGCCAGCGTATCGGCGTCCTTTTGCTCCGGACTTGGCGCCGGCTTGGCTTCCTTGGTGCTGCTGGTGCCGGCCGGTATCTGGGCCAGCGCTTCGGCCTGGCGTACCGAAAGGCCCTCTTCGACGATACGCTTGGCAAGGCCGGCCGGATCTTCCGCCGTCACCAGCGTACGGGCATGGCCCGCCGACAGCGCGCCGTCGACCAGCATGTCGCGGATCACGTCCGGCAGCTTCAGGAGCCTGAGCGTGTTGGCGACATGGCTGCGGCTTTTGCCGATCACCTGGCCGAGATCGGCCTGGGTGTAGCCGTGCTCATCGATCAGCTGCTGGTAGCCAAGTGCTTCCTCGACCGCATTGAGGTCGGTGCGCTGGACGTTTTCGATGATCGCCAGCTCGAGCGCGGTGCGGTCGTTGACCTCGCGGATGATGACCGGGATCTCGGAAAGCCCGGCGCGCTGCGCCGCCCGCCAGCGCCGCTCGCCGGCGATGATCTCGTAACGGCCGGCCTGTGCCGGCGAAGGACGCGCCACCACCGGCTGGACGACGCCGTGTTCGCGGATCGACTGGGCAAGGTCGGTCAGCTCGGCGTCGCCGAAATGCCGCCGCGGATTCTTCGGATTGGGGGTCAGGAACTCGATCGGCACCTTGCCGTCGGCGCTCATGCCTGGTTTTTCAGGCGCAGCTGGGCGATCGATCTCGCCGATCAGCGCCGCCAGCCCACGCCCCAGTCTCTTTCTCGAAAGGTCTTCGCTCATCTTTATTCCAGGTTGCAGATCGTTTCGGTATCGAATCGGCTCTTTAAATTGCAGGGAGTCTAATCAAGCGGCGCGTAACTTGCGCTCGCGGCGGATCACTTCCGACGCCAGTTGCAGATAGGCCTGACTGCCCGAGCATTTCAGATCGTAAAGGATCGCCGGCTTGCCGTAGGACGGCGCCTCGGACACCCGCACATTGCGCGGGATGACGGTCTCGTAGACCTTGTCGCCCATATGCGCCCGCACATCCTGCACCACCTGGTTGGCGAGATTGTTGCGGCCGTCATACATGGTCAGCACGATGCCCTGGATGGTGAGATCCGGATTGATCGAGCGGCGCACCTGCTCGACCGTCTCCAGCAACTGGCTGAGACCTTCGAGCGCGAAGAACTCGCATTGCAGCGGCACAAGAACAGAATCGGCCGCAGCCATTGAATTCAAAGTCAAAAGGTTGAGCGAGGGCGGGCAGTCGATCAGCACATAGCCGAAAGGTGCGCCGCGCTCGGTCGCGGCGCGCAGCGCATTACGCAACTTGAGCACCCGGTCGGGCGCGGAGGCGATCTCCATTTCAATGCCGAGCAGGTCGAGCGTCGACGGCACGATCGACAGGCCGGGCACCGCCGTCGGGATGGCCGCGGCCTCCAGCTCCAGCTCGCCGGTCAGCACGTCATAGGAGGACACCGTCCGATCCTTGCGGTCGATGCCGAGACCGGTGCTGGCATTTCCCTGCGGATCGAGATCGACGATCAGCACCTTTTCGCCGATCGCGGCCAGCGCGGTCGCCAGATTGATGGCGGTGGTTGTCTTGCCGACGCCGCCTTTCTGGTTGGCTACGGTGATGATTCGGGGGCCATTCTTCATCATGGGTTTATGCCAGAAATTCATTTTGGGCGCCAAATCGCCTGTCAGTGACGGATCAGACAGGTCGCAGGTTGGACAATTCCAGGATGACGCCGCCAGCGTCGGTCACACTGGGATGTTCTACCAGATCGAAGGACCATCGGTGAACGCTTTCTTGCACTTCGGTGCGGTAATCCCGGCCTTTGTGGAACAGGCCGCGCGCGCCTGAAATCAGCCAGGGCGCCGACAGGTCCAGCAACGTCGAAAGCGGAGCCAGCGCCCGCGCCGTGACGATCTGCGGCGTCGAAACAAGCGCATGACTGTCGTCGATGCGGCGCGCCACCACCCGCGCCGGCAGGCTGAACTGCCCGACGACGGTCTGCAGGAAGGATGCTTTTTTGCGATTGCTTTCAATCAGATCGATGCTGGCGCCGTCGCGCTCGGCCAGCAGGAAAGCCATGACAAGGCCCGGAAATCCGCCGCCCGAGCCGATATCCACCCAGCGTGTGGCGGCAGGCTCTATGCGCGCGAGCTGGGCGCTGTCCAATATATGACGCTGCCAGACGTCGCCCGAGGTCGATTGCGCCACCAGATTGATGCTGCGATTCCACTTCTGGAACATCTGCTCGAACGCCACCAGCCGATCGAATGTTTCACGTGAAACCGGGCCTGCCGTGTCCTGCAGGCTCGCTAGGGTCATAGAACTCACGCAACATCCTTTTGCAGGCGCTGGGCGCTCTCCGCGTGACGGACATGCGCGACAATGATCGCCAGCGCCGCCGGCGTCATGCCTTCCATGCGCTGGGCATCGGCGATGGAGCGCGGCCGCCGCGCCTGCATCTTCTGCTTCAACTCGTTCGACAGACCCGGCACTCCGGCGAAATCGACCGTCTCGGGGATCAGCCGGCTCTCTTCATGCCGGATCTGCGCGACATCCGTCTTCTGGCGATCGAGATAGACCGAATATTTCGCCTCTGTTTCGAGGCGCTCCGCCGTTTTGCCGTCGATTGCCGCGAATCGCGAATCGATACGTCCCAACCGGGCCAAGTCGACGTCGGGATAGGACAGCAATTCATAACCGGACCGGCGCACGCCGTCCCGGTTGATTTCCAGCCCATGACGCGCCGCCTCGTTGGGCGTCATTGTGAGCAACTTCGCCAGCTCCCGAGCCTCATCCAGACTTTGCATGACATCCCCGTAGCGCTGCATCCGCTGCGCCGAGGCGATGCCCAGCCTGGCCGCCAGCGGCGTCAACCGCTCATCGGCATTGTCGGCACGCAACGACAGCCTGAATTCGGCCCGCGAGGTGAACATCCGGTAGGGCTCCGCAATGCCCCGGCTGGTCAAATCATCGACCATGACGCCGATATAGGCCTCGGTGCGGCTGAGCACGATCTGCTCGCTGCCCGCCGCCCGCCGCGCCGCATTGAGGCCGGCAAGCAAGCCTTGCCCGGCCGCTTCTTCATAGCCGGTCGTGCCGTTGATTTGCCCGGCGAGGAACAGGCCACTAACGCGCTTCGTCTCCAGCGTCTGATGCAGTTCGCGCGGATCGACATGATCATATTCAATGGCATAGCCGGGCTGCAGCATGACGGCCCGCTCCAGCCCCGGAATGGTTTTCAAGATGTCGAGCTGCACATCCTCGGGCAGTGAGGTCGAAATGCCATTGGGGTAGACGGTGTCGTCGTCCAGGCCTTCCGGCTCCAGAAAAATCTGGTGCCCGTCCCTGTCCCCGAACTTGACGATCTTGTCCTCGATCGACGGGCAATAGCGCGGCCCAACGCCTTCGATCGATCCGGAATACATGGCCGAGCGACCGAGATTGGCGCGTATCAACTCATGCGTCGCGGTCGTCGTCCGCGTAATGCCGCAATCGATCTGCGGCGTGGTGATACGGTCGGTCATCAGCGAGAACGGCACCGGATCCGCATCCGCCGCCTGGCTTTCCAGCGACGCCCAGTCGATGGTCCGGCCATCGAGCCGCGGCGGCGTCCCGGTCTTCAGCCGTCCAAGCTTGAAGCCGGCGCGGTCCATCGTTGCCGACAGGCCGAGGCTCGCCTGCTCGTTCATGCGGCCGGCGACGATCTTCTTCTCGCCGATATGGATAAGCCCGCGCAGAAAAGTTCCGGTCGTCAGGACGACCGCGCCACAGACCAGGCGCCGGCCGTCGGCTAGGAGAACCGCCGTGATCTGCCCGTCGGCGATCTCGAAGTCCAGAACCTCGCCTTCGACCACGTCGAGATCGTTCTGCTGCCGAATCGCTTCCTGCATGGCAAGGCGATAGAGCTTTCTGTCGGCCTGCGTACGCGGGCCGCGCACCGCAGGGCCTTTGCGGCGGTTGAGCCAGCGGAAACTTCTCGCGCACCAGGGGGCCCTTGCCGCGCCCGCCGATCGCCGGGTTGCACGACATCACGCCGATCGTGTCGAAACGCAGCGTCACCAAGGCGGTCCTGGCACCGGCGCGCGCGGCAGCGCTGGCCGCCTCGCAACCCGCGTGGCCGCCGCCCACCACAACCACATCATAGCGATTGGTCATTTCCAAACGTCCTGGACTCAGAAGAATGAGGGACACATGTCCCTGCGGAGCGACGCTGTCAAGAAAACTCCGCGACAAGTTTCACGTGAAACAGCCGCGCCGCCAGTTAGCTCAGTGTTTCACGTGAGTCATCGGGGCCGCCTGACACGTTTCGCGTGAGTCATGCAGGCGGCGCAGCGCGGTGGTGGCCCAGATGAAGCCTCCCCGCCTTCGGGGTTCGTCGAAAATCACGAAGGCATGCGGCAAAGCAACATACGATCTAAAGGCAGCTCACGCCGCAGCGACCCAATGTTTCACGTGAGTCATTTCCCGATGCAGAACTGCGAGAAGATCACGTCCAGCATGTCCTCGACGTCGATGGCACCGACGATTCGGCCGAGGCGATCGGCGGCGAGCCGCAACTCCTCGGCGCGCAACTCCTGCTCGTTCATCCGGCCGTCAGTGGCGCGATGCAGATGGCGGTTGGTCTCGCCAAGCAATTCGACGTGGCGAAGGCGCGACGGCAGGACATCGCCGACGCTGCCGGCTGCCTCCGCCGCCCGCTGACCGATCTCCGCCAGCAGTTCCTCCACGCCCGTCCCGTTCTTCACTGAAATGACAAGGTCGTAATCCTCCGTCGCGTCGCTCGCCGCGCGGCTTTCCAGCAGATCGAGCTTGGTGCCGACACGTAAGATCGGCGCTTCGGTCGGCAGCAGTCCAATCTCCCTGGGATCGGCGACATCCCTAAGCAAGAGCAAGAGATCGGCGCCATGCGCCTTGGCCCTCGCCTTGTCGATGCCGATCGCTTCGACCTTCCCCGGCGCATCGCGCAACCCGGCCGTATCCGTGAGCCGAACACGCAGCCCCTGAAGATCAAGTGTCACTTCAAGCAGGTCGCGGGTCGTGCCTGGTTCATCCGTTACTATAGCGGCATCGCGCCGCGCCAGAGCGTTGAACAGACTCGACTTACCGGCGTTGGGGGCACCGAGGATGACGACCTCGAATCCATCGCGAATGATCTCGGCGGCGCGAAATCCGGCGATGTGCCGGTCGATCTCGTCGATCATCGTTCTGACATCGGACCAGACCGTATCCGAAACGGAACCGGGGACGTCTTCCTCGTCGGCGAAATCGATCTCGGCCTCGATCATCGCGCGGGCATGGATCAGCCTGCGGCGCCAGCCGAGATAGAGTTCGCTTTGGGCGCCTCCGGCATTTTGGACCGCGAAGCGCCGCTGCGCCTCCGTCTCGGCATTGACGAGATCCGCCAGCGCCTCGGTCTCGACCAGGTCTACCTTGCCGTTCAGAAAGGCGCGACGCGTGAATTCGCCCGGTTCCGCGTGCCTGACGCCGCCAAAACCGGTCATCGTCTCCAGCATTTTTGCCACAACGGCACGGCCGCCATGAACGTGGAATTCCGCGACGTCCTCGCCGGTGAAACTGGCCGGGCCGGGAAAGAACACAACCAGGCCGGTATCGAGCAATGTCCCGTCAGACGCCCTGAATCGGCGCAGAACCGCCGCGCGGTCCTTAACCATAGTCCCAGCAATCGTTTCGACCACGAATCGAGTCTGCGGGCCGGAAATTCGGATGACGGCGACGCCGGCAGGCAGCCGGCCGCTCGACAGCGCTACGATGGAATCGCCTGAAATCATTTGCCCGCTCTACTGAACCGCCCTAGCTTCACGCCTATCAGCCAATCGCATACGAGTTTGCCCAGTGACGCTGCCCGCGCAAAACCTGCTTGCCGAAGAAGCCAGCCCCTATCTGCAGCAGCACAGCGGCAATCCCGTCCACTGGCGGGCTTGGTCGCCGGCTTCGCTCGAAGAGGCGAAAGCGCTGGATAGGCCGATCCTGCTCTCGGTCGGCTATGCCGCCTGCCATTGGTGCCATGTCATGGCGCATGAAAGCTTCGAAAACGATGGCGTCGCCGCCGTCATGAACCGTCTGTTCGTCAATATCAAGGTCGACCGCGAGGAGCGCCCGGACATCGACCAGATCTATATGGCGGCGCTGTCCTCGATGGGCGAGCAGGGCGGCTGGCCGCTGACCATGTTCCTGACCCCGGACGGCAAGCCGTTCTGGGGCGGCACCTATTTCCCGCGCGAGCCGCGCTACGGCCGCCCCGGCTTCATCCAGGTGATGGAGGCAGTCGACAAGGCGTGGCGGGAGAAGCGGGCGAGCCTCAACCAGAGCGCCGACGGGCTGACGACGCATGTCGAGACGCGGCTCGCCGGTTCGCATGCCAGAACCGTGCTCGACCGCGCCACGCTGGCGGAATTGGCCAAGGGTATCGACGGCATGATCGACCGTGATCTCGGCGGATTGCGCGGCGCGCCTAAATTTCCCAACGCACCGTTCATGCAAACGCTGTGGCTGTCCTGGCTTCGCGACGGCAATGCCGCCCATCGCGACGACGTCCTCAACAGCCTCGAGCAGATGCTGAGCGGCGGCATCTACGACCACATCGGCGGCGGGCTCAGCCGTTACTCGACCGACGCCGAATGGCTGGTGCCGCATTTCGAAAAGATGCTCTACGACAATGCCCAGCTCCTCCGCTTCTGCAACTGGGCCTATGCCGCAAGCGGCAATGAATTGTTCCGGGTGCGAATCGAAGAGACGATCGGCTGGCTGCTGCGCGAAATGCGCGTCGACGGCGGTGCCTTTGCCGCCAGTCTCGATGCCGACAGCGACGGCGAGGAAGGTCTGTTCTACACCTGGAACCGCCACGAGATCGAAGCCGCCCTTGGCGACGATTCCGCATTGTTTTTCAAGCACTTCACGCTCTCCAGCCCGCATGGCTGGGAAGGCAAGCCGGTCGTCCACCAAACGCTGTCTCAGCAATCGCAATATGTGATCCACCGCGAAGAGATCAGCGCGCGCAAGGCGAAACTCCTTGCTGTCCGGGAAGAGCGGGTCAGGCCCGGCCTTGACGCAAAGACCCTCATCGACTGGAACGGCCAGATGATCGCAGCGCTTGCCGAGGCCGGCCGGGCGCTGGCGCGGCCTGACTGGATCGATGTGGCGGCAAAGGCCTTTGCCTATATCAGCTCTGGCAGCCGCGACGGCCGTCTGCCGCATTCGATGCTCGGCGCCAGAAAACTGTTCCCGGCTTTGTCCAGCGACTATGCCGCTATGACCAACGCCGCGATCTCGCTGTTCGAGGCCACCGGGGATTGGAGCTATGTCGACCAGGCCGGCCAGTTTGTCGGGCAGCTCGAGCATTGGCACGCCGACGCCGAGAAGACAGGTTACTACCTGACTGCTTCCGACAGCACCGACGTGCCGATCCGCATCCGCGGCGATGTCGACGAAGCCATTCCCTCCGCTACCGGCCAGATCATCGAGGCGCTGGTCAGGCTCGCCTCCGTCACCGGCAATCTCGAGCTGCAGGAGAGAGCCTGGCACGTCGCCGAGCATGCCGCCGGCCGCGCGACGCAGCAGGCCTATGGCCAGGCCGGCATCGTCAATGCCTGCGCGCTGGCAATCGAGCCGCTCAAGCTGGTGTTGGTGGATGAGTTCACAGATCCAAAGCTCGTTCCGGTTGCGAATCGAACCCCGGACCCGCGCCGCATCGACATCGTCGTGCCGATCGGTACGGCAGCGAATCGACCCTTGCTACCCGGTGGAATCCTGCCGCCGACCGACAAGGCAGGTGCATGGTTGTGTACAGGGCAGGTTTGTTTGCCGGCGGTGACGGATGCTGAAGAGCTCGAGCGATTGTTGCGACGGCGATAGTTTTGCTAACCGCCGGCGAGAGACGCCCCCTCTGGCCTACCGGCCATCTCCCCCTCAAGTGGGGAGATCGGCAGCTTCGCTGTTCCGCTCACCTTACGGCGTTGATAATTGCCGAAAGCGACCAAGGGCATAATCTCCCCCTAGAGGGGGAGATGCCCGGCAGGGCAGAGGGGGGCGCGAAGGATCGCTACCCCATCCCCTTACGTGTTCATCGAATCGAAGAAATCCGCATTGGTCTTGGTCTGCTTCAGCTTGTCGATCAGGAACTCGATCGCGTCGGTGGTTCCCATCGGCGCCAGGATGCGGCGCAGCACGAAGATCTTCTGCAGGTCCTGCTTGGAAACCAGCAGGTCTTCCTTGCGGGTGCCGGACTTCAGGATGTCCATGGCCGGATAGATGCGCTTGTCGGCCACCTTGCGGTCGAGCTGGATTTCGCAGTTGCCGGTGCCCTTGAACTCTTCGAAGATGACTTCGTCCATGCGGCTGCCGGTATCGATCAGCGCGGTGGCGATAATGGTCAGCGAACCGCCTTCCTCGATGTTGCGGGCGGCGCCGAAGAAGCGCTTCGGCCGCTGCAGCGCGTTGGCGTCGACGCCACCGGTCAGCACCTTGCCGGATGACGGCACGACGGTGTTGTAGGCGCGGCCGAGACGGGTGATCGAATCGAGCAGGATGACGACGTCGCGGCCATGTTCGACCAGGCGCTTGGCCTTCTCGATGACCATTTCGGCGACCTGCACGTGGCGCACCGCCGGCTCGTCGAAGGTCGAGGAGATCACCTCTCCCTTCACCGAGCGCTGCATGTCGGTCACTTCTTCCGGCCGCTCGTCGATCAGCAGCACGATCAGATAGCATTCCGGGTGGTTGGCGGTGATCGAGTGGGCGATGTTCTGCATCAGAACCGTCTTGCCGGTACGCGGCTGCGCGTTGATCAAGGCGCGCTGTCCCTTGCCGATCGGCGCCACCAGGTCGATCACACGGGCCGAGATGTCCTTGGTGGTGACATTCTCGATCTCCATCTTCAGCCGCTTGGTCGGATAGAGCGGCGTCAGATTGTCGAAGTGGATCTTGTGACGGATCTTCTCGGGATCGTCGAAATTGATGGTGTTGACCTTGAGCAGCGCGAAATAGCGCTCGCCCTCTTTCGGGCTGCGGATCGGCCCTTCGACCGTATCGCCGGTCTTCAGCGAAAAGCGCCGGATCTGCGACGGTGAAATATAGATATCGTCGGGACCTGGCAGGTAATTGGCGTTGGCGGAGCGCAGGAAGCCGAAACCGTCCTGCAGCACCTCGACCACGCCATCACCGATGATCTCGATCTCCTGGGCGGCCAGCTTCTTCAGGATCGCAAACATCAGCTCCTGCTTGCGCATGACGCTGGCGTTTTCGACCTCCAGCGATTCGGCATAAGCGATCAGCTCTGGCGGTTTCTTGTTCTTGAACTCGGCGAGTTTCATTTCTTGCATAGACGGACCTTGAATAGATGGAGTCTGGGTAGGCTTTGGGAAAATATCGGCGGGATGCGACAAATGCCGGGCGCGGCCGAAAACAACGAGGGGCGGCGCATGACGGGAAGGAAGACCCGTCTTTTATCGTCGGTCGGGTGAAAGAGCAAGCTGCGTTTTGCATGGCCTATGAAGGCCTAAACGCATCAATGCCTGTCGTAGTCTCCTGGCCGTTTTTGGGTAACATGCATCAGAACGGCTTGACCACCACCAGGATGACGATTGCGATCATCAGCAATGTGGGGATCTCGTTGACCATCCGCCAGTGCCTGGCCGGTTTTTCATTACGGTCCTCGGCGAATTTGCGCACCGCACCGGCCAGATAGCCATGCATGGCCGACAGCAAAAGCACCGCTCCGATCTTGGCGTGAAGCCAGCCGCCCTGGAAACCAAAGCCTTTCCAGGCAAGCCACAGGCCGAACACCCAGGTGACGATCATCGCCGGATTAATGATGCCGCGCAGCAGGCGCCGCTCCATCACCTTGAAGGTTTCCGACTGCACCGAGCCCTTCTCGGCATCGGCGTGGTAGACCAGCAGCCGCGGCAGATAGAGCATGCCCGCCATCCACGAGATGACGGCGAGGATATGGATCGCCTTGGCCCAGGGGTAGAAACTGTCGGGTGCCGCGAAATACAAAAGCGCGGTGAAAACGATCAGCACGGCGATACCTGATATCATGCGCATCATCGCCTGGCCGGTGCTGTTCGTGTTGTTCATCTGAGCCATCAGCGTGTCGCGCTCCGCACCTGTTTCACCATCGCCTCGACATGGGCGATCGGCGTCTCCGGCGTGATGCCGTGACCGAGGTTGAAGATCAGCGGGCCGTCTCCCAGCGCTCTCAGGATCGCCTCGACGCCATCCGACAGCGCCTTGCCGCCAGCCACGAGCCGCAAGGGATCGAGATTGCCCTGAACCGCACCCGAGCGCTGCAATTCCTTCGCCGCAATCAGGGGCACCGTCCAGTCGATGCCCAGCGCCGTTACGCCGGTCTTCTGTCGATAGGTCCGGTAGCGCGCACCGGCGCCCTTGGGAAAACCGATGATCGGGACATCGGGATAAACCGCCCGCACCCGGCCAACGATCTCGGCCATCGGCTGAACGCAGAACAAATCGAAAGTTTCATCGTCCAGCACGCCGGACCAGGAATCGAAAATCTGCACCACATCCGCGCCCGCCTCGATCTGGCGGATGAGATAGGCGGCCGAATGTTCGGCAAGCACCTTCAGCAATCGTTGAAAGGCCACCGGCTCGCGATAGGCAAAAAGCCGCGCCGGCGCCTGGTCGGGCGTGCCATGGCCGGCAATCATGTAGGTCGCCACCGTCCACGGCGCGCCGCAGAAGCCGATCAGGGTTGTCTCGTCGGGCAATTTGGCCCGCAACCGGCGAACCGTCTCGTAGACCGGTTCGAGATTCACGTGAAACACCTTGCCCTCCAGAGCCAGAATCTCCGGCGCGGTGATCGGCGTCAGCAGCGGCCCTCTGCCCTCTTCGAAGCGGACGTCACGGCCAAGCGCATGCGGAACGACAAGGATATCGGAAAACAGGATCGAAGCATCGAAGCCGAAGCGCTCGATCGGTTGCAAGGTCACTTCGACGGCAAGGTCTGGATCATAGCAGAGATCGAGGAACGAGCCTGCTCGCCTGCGTGTCTCCCGATACTCCGGCAGATAACGCCCTGCCTGACGCATCATCCAGAGCGGAGGCGGAAAATGAGCCTTGCCCTTCAGGACATCCAGCATGATCCGGTTCTGGGGCATCGAGCGCTCGCTTCTCCCGGCCTCTTCTATAATCAAAGATTCTTATATCTAAGATTCTTCTGATTCTAAGAGTCTGTTGGTTCTGGTGATTGCCACCTGTCCCGCTTTGCCCCGGAAAACACCAGCCAACATATTGTCGCGTGCTTCTTTTTCCCAGATGTAGGGTTCTGGGGATAGGTCGGAATCGATCAATCGAGTCAAAGCGTTAGGCGGAGCGGTGAAAGGCAGGTCCTGTGGACGGACTGTAGGCGAAAAAAGCCGTCCCCAAACTTGTCCCCAGTCGCCCGACGAAGCTGACAGCGCATCGAATTGTGGACAAACTGCCATCTGATACAGTCGCCTCCGACCGACCCGTCTTTTCATCCCGCTTTATCCACAGAAGCCCACAGCCCCAGGTGACCCCCTGTGAACAAACCCCAGAGCTTCTTCCACCTGCACCTGATTTCCGACGCGACCGGCGAAACGCTGCTCGCCGCCGGCCGGGCGGCTTCGGCACAATACAAGGATGCGCGCGCCATCGAGCATATCTATCCGCTTATCCGCACCGAAAAGCAGGTGGCGAAGGTGTTCGAGGACATAGAGGAAGAGCCGGGCATCATCCTCTATACGGTCGTGGACCAGAAGCTGGCGCGCGGCATCGACGAGCGCTGCGCGGCCATGGGCCTGCCCTGTGTGTCGGTGCTGGAGCCGGTGCTGACCGTGTTCCAGTCCTATCTCGGCACCCCCGCCGGCCGCCGCGTCGGCGCCCAGCATGTTCTCGACGCCGAATATTTCCGCCGCATCGATGCGCTCAATTTCACCATGGACCATGATGACGGCCAGCTGCCGCTCAACATGGACGATGCCGATGTCGTGCTGATCGGCATTTCTCGCACGTCGAAGACGCCGACCAGCATCTACCTCGCCAACCGCGGCATCAAGACCGCCAACATCCCGATCGTGCTCGGTGTGCCGGTGCCGGAAAGCCTGGTTGCCGCCAGCAAGCCGCTCATCGTCGGGCTGATCGCCACCGCCGAGCGCATCTCGCACGTCCGGCAAAACCGCATCCTCGGCAACAGCAGCTCGTATGAGGCATCAGACTATGTCGATCGCGCGGCGATCAGCGAAGAGCTCGCCTACGCCCGTAAGATCTGCACGCGCCATGGCTGGCCGATGATCGACGTCAGCCGCCGCTCGATCGAGGAAACGGCGGCGGCCATCGTTGCCCTGCGGGGGAAGAATAGATAGGGCAGGTAAGATAAGTGAGCACCAGCACCCCTCATCCGACCTCGCTTCGCGAGGCCACCTTCTCCCACAAGGGGAGAAGGAAGAACGTGGCACCGTCGTCTCCGCAAGATACCGCCAGTTGGCGATTTGCAGCGGCGTACGCGCGGGACTTCCCTTCTCCCCTTGTGGGAGAAGGTGGCCGAGCGAAGCTCGGTCGGATGAGGGGTGCGTGACGGAGCGCCAACATGGGTGAATCAGCATGACCGAAAAACTTATCCTCGCTTCCGGCAGTCCGTTCCGCAAGGCGATGCTGGTCAATGCCGGCATCGATGTCGAGGCGGTGCCGGCCGATGTCGACGAGCGCGCGCTCGAGTCGCCTTTGCAGGATAGCGGCGTCTCGCCCGAGGACGTCGCCCTGGTGCTGGCCGAGGCTAAGGCGACCGAAGTCAGCGAGCGCAGGCCGGGCGCCCTGGTGCTGGGCTGCGACCAGACGCTGTCGCTCGGCGACGAGGTGTTCCACAAGCCGGCTGACATGGAGGGTGCCCGCCGTCATTTGCTGGCGCTGTCGGGCAAGACCCATCAACTCAACAGCGCCGCCATGCTGGTTCGCGACGGCAAGGTTTTGTGGCGCCATGTCGGCATCGCTTCGATGACCATGCGCAAGCTCGACCCCGCCTTCATCGGCCGCCACCTCGCCCGCGTCGGCGCCAAGGCGCTGGGAAGCGTCGGCGCCTATCAGATCGAAGGCGAAGGCATTCAATTGTTCGAGAAAATCGAGGGCGATCATTTCACCATTGTCGGCCTGCCGCTGTTGCCGCTGCTGGCCGAACTGCGAGACCTGGGGGCGATCGATGGCTGAGGCGTCGAAAAAAGCCTTCGTGTCGGGCCATCCGGTCAAGCATTCGCGCTCGCCGAAGATCCATGGTCACTGGCTGGCCAAACATGGCATCGACGGAAGCTACCAGGCCATCGATGTCGCGCCGCAAGACTTTGCCGTGTTCGTGGAAACATTGCAGGCAAACAATTACCGCGGTGGCAACATCACCATCCCGCACAAGGAAGCGGCCTTCGCATTGGCCGAACGCCGCGACCAGGCGGCGCAAGAAATCGGCGCCGTCAACACGCTGTGGTTCGAGGACGGCGTCCTGTGGGGCGGCAACACTGACGGTCACGGCTTTGCCGCCAACCTCGACGATCATGCACCGGGCTGGGCAAGCAAGGGTCCGGCGGTGGTGCTCGGCGCCGGCGGCGCGTCGCGCGCCGTCATCCATGCGCTGAAGGAGCGCGGCGTTGCCGACATCCGCATCGTCAACCGCACTCTGGCCCGAGCGCAGGAATTGCGCGATCGTTTCGGCACCGGTGTCTCGGCGCATGGCATGGCGGCGACCAACGAACTGCTCGGCGATGCCGGCCTGCTGGTCAACACCACCGCGCTCGGCATGCATGGCAATGAAGGCCTGTCGGCGGATCCCGCCCGGCTGCCCGACCATGCCATCGTCACCGACATCGTCTATGTGCCGCTGGAGACGCCGCTGCTCGCGGCCGCCCGCGCGCGAAATCTGAAGACGGTCGACGGTCTTGGCATGCTGCTGCATCAGGCCGTGCCTGGCTTCGAGCGCTGGTTCGGCATCAGGCCGCGGGTGACGGCCGAACTCCGGGCCCTGATCGTCGCCGATCTGGTGCCGAAGCCATGATCGTGCTCGGCCTCACCGGCTCGATCGGCATGGGCAAGTCGACCACGGCAAAAATGTTTGCCGAGGCCGGCGTGCCGGTCCATGATTCCGACGAGACGGTGCATCGCCTCTACGCGGGCAAGGCAGCCCCCCTGGTCGAGGCCGCCTTTCCCGGCACCACATCCGCCGGCATGGTCGATCGTGCCAAACTTGGCGCGCGCGTGCTCGGCGATGCCGCGGCGCTGAAGCGGCTGGAGACCATCATCCACCCGCTGGTGCGCGCCGATGCCGATGCCTTTCTGGCCAGGCATCGCGGATCAGGCGCGCCGATCGCCGTCCTCGACATCCCCCTGCTGTTCGAAACCGGCGGCCGCAACCGCGTCGACAAGGTCGTCGTCGTCACCGCCCCGGCCGCGACCCAGCGCGAACGCGTGCTGGCACGGCCCGGCATGACGGAAGAGAAGCTGGCGTCGATCCTGGCCAAGCAGGTGCCGGACGCGGAAAAGCGCCGTCAGGCCGATTTCATCGTCGACACCGGACAGGGGATGGACGCCGCGCGGGCGGAGGTCGCTGCAATCATCAGCCAGCTGATAGGGGTTGGCAAGCCAGGTGGTTGAGCCCACCGCTCGACCGCCAGCTGTCGATGTGAGAGCCGCTTATCTGCCTGCCGGCTTCGCTCGACACCTCTCCCCCGATCGACGGGGAAGAGGAAAGGTGCAGGGCGATGAGGGGCGGCGCAAACCTGTGCGATTGCCCTGGCCATCATAGTTTCTCATTGCCATTTTGTTCCGCTCTCATGATTCTGCTCCTTTGGAGCGACTGATTCGATGCGTGAGATCATCTTCGACACGGAAACCACCGGCCTCGATTCGCGCGACGACCGCGTGATCGAGCTGGGCGGCGTCGAACTGGTCAACCGTTTCCCGACCGGCAGGACCTTCCACCACTACATCAACCCGCAAGGCCGCGCGATCCATGTCGAGGCACAGGCGGTGCACGGCATCAGCGCGGCGGACCTCGCGGGCAAGCCGACCTTCGCCGAGATCGTACAGGAGTGGCTGGACTTCACCGACGGCGCCAAGCTGGTCGCCCACAACGCCACTTTCGATGTCGGCTTCCTCAACGTCGAATTCGGCCGGCTGGGTCACCCTGTCATCGACAACGGCGTCGTCGTCGACACGCTGGCGCTGGCGCGCCGCAAGCACCCGATGGGTCCTAATTCGCTCGATGCACTCTGCCGGCGCTACGGCATCGACAACACCAAGCGCACCAAGCACGGCGCCCTGCTCGATTCCGAATTGCTGGCCGAAGTCTATATCGAGCTGATCGGCGGCAAGCAGGCGGCCCTCATCCTCGACAGCGCCACCGCGCCGGCCCAGGGCGAGAATGTCCGCCAGATCGAAATCGTCGTCGCCCCGCGCCCGGCGCCACTGCCGCCGCGCGTGACAGAAGCCGAACGTGCCGCGCACGCCGGCATGGTCGGGACATTGGGTGAAAAGGCGCTGTGGCTGAAGGTTCACGGGAACTAAAATCGTCCCGTTGGCGATCCTTGGCGCCCCCCTCTGCCCTGCCGGCGCCTCAATCGTCCCGCCCAAAACAAAAAACCCGGCGCAAGGCCGGGCTTTTCACAATCCGTGGCAGGCAGCCCTCAGCTCACCTGGACCTTCGACGACGCCTGGTCCTCCGCCAGCTTCTGCTGGAACATCTGCGCGAAGTCGATCGGGTCGAGCATCAGCGGCGGGAAGCCGCCATTGCGGGTTGCCTCGGCGATGATCTGGCGGGCGAACGGGAACAAAAGACGCGGGCATTCGATGAACAGGATCGGCAGCATGTGTTCCTGCGGAAAGCCTGCGATGGCGAACACGCCGCCATAGACCAGCTCGACATTGAACAGCACTTCCTGGTCGAAGGACGCCTTGGCGTTGAGCGTCAGATTGACGTCGAACTGCTTGTCGGAGAGCGGGTTGGCGTTGACGTTGACATTGATGGCGATGCCCGGCGCCTTGTCGCGGCCGCGCAGCGAATTCGGCGCGCCGGGGCTTTCGAAGGACAGGTCCTTCACATATTGCGCCAGAACGTTGAGCGACGGCTGCGCCGCATTGCCGTTTCCGTTGGCTGCGCCGACCGGCGCGTCATCTTTGCTGGCCATAAGCCTTGTCCTCTTGCCTGGGCAGCGTCGCTGACCGAATTGAAATCGGGCGTTCGCTACCATGGCGGGGATGACAAGACAAGGTTTGCCGCCTTGCTTCCCGGCTGCGGCATGGAGATGGGACGGCGCGTTAATCGTCCTTCAGGCGGCGCCACGGCGAGTTGTGATCCGGGCCGCGCTTCAGATCGTCCTCGCGCGAATAGTCGCCGTCTTCGAGGTCGATGACCCTGTCGCGCTGGCGGCCACGAAAACCGCCGGTCGAGAAATCGGTAGCGACGACAATGCGGCCCTTGAACCGGCTCCAGGCAAAGTCGCGCAACGGCGGCAGAAACAGCAGCAGGCCGATGATGTCGGTGATGAAGCCGGGGATGATCAGGAGGATCGCCGCAACCACGATCATGGCGCCGTGCGCAAGGTGGCGGCTGGGGTTCTGGCCGGCCGCCATCTCGGTGCGGATGCGGGCCATGACACCAAAACCCTGGTATCGGAGCAAAAGCACGCCGGCGATGCTCGAGGCCAGCACGAGGCCTACCGTCGCCAGCGCGCCGACCTCGCGGCCGACGATGACGAAACCGGCAATTTCCAGCAGCGGCAGTGCAAAGAGAAAGAAGGGAAGCAACGAAATGCGCAAGTCTTGCCAACCTTTTTCGATCGTTATGACCGTTTTGATTGTTTTGGCCGCCAACTGGCAATCGCCGCTGGCACCGAGGCTGTTAGATAGGTATGCCTGCCTTTGATTTGAATGATTGCGCCTTGCGTTCTATATGCTTTGAATGTTGAACGCTATGCGACCGCGGCCATTGGGCCTGACGGTCCGGCCACAGGGCAGGGATTGATTGGCGGAAGATATGGGATTCTTCGACTTCGGCACGATTTTCTTCCTGATTGCGGCGGTGGTCATCTTTTTCCAGCTGCGCAATGTGCTGGGCCGCCGCACCGGCAGCGAACGGCCGCCCTTCGATCCGTATTCGGCGGCTCGCACCGGCGACAAGGATGCCGCCCAGAAATCCGAAAACGTCGTCTCGCTGCCGCGCAAGCGTCCGCCAGGCGAGCCGGCTCCCGACGCCTATGCCGCGATCGACGCTTTCGCCAAGCCCGATACCGACCTCAACAAGGGCCTGCGCACGATCAAGGACAATGATCCGTCCTTCGAGCCGAAGGGTTTCGTCGACGGCGCCAAGATGGCTTACGAGATGATCGTCATGGCCTATGCCGACGGCGATCGCAAAACGCTGAAGAACCTGTTGTCGCGCGAGGTCTATGACGGTTTTGTCGCCGCTATCGGCGAGCGCGAGGCCAAGGCGGAAAAGATCCAGTCCTCCTTCGTCGGCATCGACAAGGCCGATATCGTCTCGGCCGAGATGAAGGGCGGCGAGGCGCATGTCACGCTGCGCATCATCAGCGAGCTGATTTCGGCGACCCGCGACAAGGCCGGTGCCGTCATCGACGGCGACCCGGAAACCGTGGCCGAGGTCAAGGATGTCTGGACCTTCGCCCGTGACACGCGCTCGCGCGATCCGAACTGGAAGCTCGTCGCCACCGAGGAAGAAGACTAGGAAATACGCGGCGAGGCTCCGGTGTCGCTATCGCCTCTTTTTGTCGAGAAAGCCTTCGGCGATCTGCCCGGCTGGAACGATGACGACCATTCGGCGGCCTTCGCCGCCTTTCGGCGCTCGGCCTTCCATGTCCTGACCAAACCCTATCGCAGCGGCGCGCTCGGCGTCGACTTCGACGCCTTTGCGGATGCCTACACCGAGGCCCGGACCGTTTCGCCGGCGAATCGGTCGCCGGTTTTGACCCGCGGGAACGCCCGCGCCTTCTTCGAGCACCATTTTGTGCCGGCGCTTATCCCTGCGGAAAATGGGCTCGTCACCGGTTTCTATGAACCGCAAGTCGAGGCGTCACCGGTGCGCACGGACCGGTTTTCGGTGCCGCTGCTGTCGCGCCCGGCCGATCTCGTCGATATCGATGACGCAAACCGGCCGCCGGGCCTGGACCCCTATCTCGCTTTCGCGCGCCAGACGCGGAACGGGCCGGTCGAATATCATGACCGTGGCGAGATCGAGCGCGGCGCGCTTGATGGCAAGGGCCTGGAAATCGCCTGGTTGGCCGACAAGGTCGATGCCTTCTTCATTCACGTGCAAGGTGCCGCACGCCTCGCCATGACCGACGGCCGGCTTGCCCGCGTCACCTATGCCGCCAAATCCGGCCAACGCTTCACCGGACCAGGCAAGGTCCTGAGCGAGATTGGCGAGATCCCGCTGGCGGAAGTGACGATGCAATCGATCCGCGCATGGTTCAAGGCGCATCCGGACCGCGTCGACGAGATCCTGTGGCAGAACCGCTCCTACATTTTCTTCCGCCCGGCCGATGTCGAGGACGTTGCCCTTGGTCCGATCGCCGCCGCCAAGGTGCCGCTGACGCCGGGCCGCTCGATCGCCGTCGACCGCCTGCTGCACACATTCGGCACGCCCTTTTACATCGACGCGCCGACGCTCGCCGCCTTCGACGCAAAACCATTCCGCCGCCTGATGATCGCGCAGGACACTGGCTCCGCCATCACCGGGCCGGCGCGGGGCGACCTGTTCGCCGGTTCGGGCGATGCCGCGGGCGAGATCGCCGGCGTGGTCCGCAATGCCGCGGATTTTTATGCGCTGGTGCCGCGCGCGCTCATTGCGGGTGCGGTCCGATGACCCGGCGCCCGGACAAGCTCAGCGAGGACGACCGGGTTCTGTGGAACCTGGTGGCGCGCACGGCCAAGCCGCTGAAGGGGAAATTTGCCGCCGACATCCCCGAAATTCCTGCCGAGGCCAAGCCAAGCCAGTCGCAGCCCGCCCAGCCCGTCGCCAATGTCGCAGGGATCGCGAAGCCGAAGGCGCAGCATGTCACGCACCGCCTCGACGAACCGACGCTGGACAAATTGTCGAAGGGCCGGCTGCCGATCGAGGGCCGCGTCGATCTGCACGGCATGACGCAGGACGAAGCCTACTCGCTGCTGTTCTCGTTCCTGCACCGGGCGCATGCCGGCGGCGTCCGCTATGTCCTGGTCATCACCGGCAAGGGCTCGTCCTCCGGCGGCGATGGCGTGTTGCGGCGCGCCGTGCCGGCCTGGCTGTCGACGCCTGCCTTCCGGCCGCTCGTCTCCAGCCACGATCATGCCGCCCGCAATCATGGCGGTTCGGGTGCGCTCTATATCCGCCTGCGGCGGGTCCGTTCATGAGGACGGGCGCATGACCCCGTTCGGCGAGAAGCTGCGGACGCTGAGAAGCGAACGCGGTGTCCGCCAGAAGGACATGGCGGCGGCGATCGGCGTCAGCGCCGCCTATCTGTCGGCGCTCGAACATGGCAGGCGAGGCGCCCCGACCTGGACGCTGATCCAGAAGATCATCGGCTATTTCAACATCATCTGGGACGATGCCGAGGAACTGGCGCGGCTGGCCGAGGCCTCGCACCCGCGTGTAAAACTCGACACGTCGGGTCTTTCCCCCGCCGCCACCGAGCTCGCCAATCTGCTGGCGGAAAACATCGAGAAACTCGACGAAACCGAGCTTCGCCGCATCACCGCATCGATCCGCGCGGCGTTGAACCAGCGGCCGTAGCCTGACGGTCCGCGCCGGTACAAGTTCGCCTGCCTCACGAGGAAACTGCCCGCCGGCGGCCCGCCGGCGGGCAAAGTGGTGAGATCATTTCTTGCCGGCGGTGCCGCCATTTCCACCCCGGCCATGATCGCCGTGGTCGTGGCCATTGTTTCCGCCGCCCAGGCAGTCCGACGCCCCGGCATCACCGCAACAGCGGCCGGCCCAGAGGTCGTTGAGGTTGGTTTTGGCACAGCTGGTGGTCTGATCGGCCATGGCGGATCCGGCCATGCTCGACACCGCGATAGCGGCAAGAAGGGTGTTTCGCAGAAAAGCAGTCATCTGAAGTCTCCATGGTTGGTTTCGGTTCACGGCTGTGTGTCGCTGGCCGGAGCGAAATGGTTCACGGAGAAATGCGAATTCTGGCGGAGGGCCCATCGATTTCGTCATCCACGGGCGGAGCGGGCGCGCAGACCCGAGGATCCATGCCGCGAGTTGCGAGCGTCGCGACGGGGCAAAAGATCTGGTGATGACGGTATGACGATTGCAGGCGCCTGTTCCTGCGCCGCAGCGTTCTTCATCGGCATCACGGCATGGATCCCAGGGTCTTCGCGACGGAGCTTCGCTCCTGCTCCGCCCTGGGATGACGAAGCGTTGGATGCCGCCCCTAGGGAAGCCGCCGTTGCTGGTGCCTACTGAACCGCGCCGACCAGAACTTGCTGGCCACCGCGGATCGAGACCCAGCGGCCGGTGTTGTCGATCGCCTGCCGCTTGAGGAAGCGGTAGCCGGTCGCGTCCCATGGCTTGACCTTGTCGGTCAGATTGTCGAGCACATAGTCGCCCTCGTCGGTGCGCACCGTCAGCACGGCGTGGCCCTCGCCGTCGGGCTTGCGCACGACGGTGATCAGAAGATCGGCAAGCGAGATGCTCATGCGCGAAAGCTGGCGCCGCTTTTCCAGCACATAGTCCTCGCAATCGCCGACGCCCTTGTCGGGATAAGCCCAGACCTCGTCCTTGCCGTAGATGTCCATGTCGCTCATCGGCTTGACGGCGGCGTTGACCCTGGCGGTGACATTGAGAAGCTTGCGCATCAGCGCGTCGGTCATCTGAGCCGGCGCCAGATTGGTCGGGCGGATCGAGCACTCGCCCGGATGCAGCTTGCAGAAATCATAGTGGCCGATCGGCTGCGAGGTGAGCCCCCCGGTCGCCATCGCTCCACCCGCCAAGGCCGGTGCCACCCAGCCCGCCGTCATTGCCAGCCCGGCCGCCACATACACGCGCAGCCGTCGCGCCATCGATGAGGAAATCATTGTCCCCGCTCACCCTTTGTTATTAACGAAAGGTTAAGGGGGATTTACAGTCCGTGTCAATTACGACGACGGTCGGATTGTCGGCATGGTTACCCGAGGGGCTGGACAGCGGCACTTGTGCAACAGAATCAGCCAGCCGGCCGGCTTTTACCGGTCAATCGCACGGTTTATCGCCGTTAAGCTTGGTTTTATGC
>NZ_RZQE01000700.1:0-2288 GCF_004022955.1 Mesorhizobium sp. M7A.F.Ca.US.002.01.1.1
GTGCTGCATCTGGCCGAGCAATTGTCGATCCCGCTGAGGCAACGCAACCAGTTGCTGCTCGCCGCCGGCTTTGCCCCCAGTTTCGGCGAACGCTCGCTGACCGACACGACAATGGCGCCGGCGATGGCGGCGGTCGAAATCGTGCTCAAAGGCCACGAGCCGTTCCCGGCACTCGCTGTCGACCGCCACTGGAACCTGGTTTCGGCCAACGCCGCCATCGCTCCCTTCCTTGCCGATGTCAGCGAGGCTTCGCTGCTGACGCCGCCGGTCAACGTGCTTCGCCTCAGCCTGCATCCCGGCGGCATCGCGCCACGCATCGTCAATCTCCAGGAATGGCGCACGCATCTGCTCGAGCGCCTGAAACACCAGAATGACGCGAGCGGCGACGCGGCGCTGATCGAACTCGAGCGTGAGCTGAGGACTTATCCGTCAGGCTTGAGAGGCAGCCGGCCGTCGCCGGTCGAGCCGAACGCCATCGTGCATCCGCTCAGGCTGGCGCATGGCGATCAGGTGCTGTCGTTCATCAGCACCATCACCGTGTTCGGCACGCCGCTCGACGTGACGCTTTCGGAACTGGCGATCGAATCGTTTTTCCCCGCCGACGAACAGACGAGGACGGTGCTGGTTCGGTTGGCGAAGGAGCGAGCCGAGCTGTCGTAGTCACCCTTCAGGCAAAGATGCCTTGCGCGTGCGGGTGCGCTCCAGGCCGAGCTGGCGTTCGCGCCAGATGATGAAGATGCCGGCGGCGACGACGATCAGGCCGCCGACAAGCATATGGAGCGTGGCGACGTCGCCGAAGACGAGATAGCCGACGACGAGGCCTAGGATCATCGAGGTGTATTCGAACGGCGCCACGACCGAGGCTTCGGCATGGCGATAGGCCGCCGTCATCAGGATCTGGCCAAGGCCGCCGCAGAAGCCGGCGGCAACAAGAAGGGCCGCCTGGAGCGGCGTCAGCGCCTGCCAGCCGAATGGCAGCGACAGCAGCGACATGACGCTCGCCGTCACCGAAAACCACAGCACGATGGTCGCCGTACGCTCGCTTTGCACGAGATTGCGCACCAAGAGCATGGCGACGGCCGAGATCGCTGCCGCGACAAGAGCGGCCATGACGCCAAGCACTTCCTGGTCGTCGAGCGCCTGGTCGGAACTCAGCAGCGTCAGTTCCGGCCAGGAGATGATCAGCACGCCGACCAGGCCGACCGCGACCGCACTCCAGCGATACACGCGGATAGCCTCGCCGAGGAAGATGGAGCTGAACACCACCACCAGCAGCGGCTGCGCGTAGTTCAGCGTGATCGCTTCGGGCAGCGGCAGCCGGGTCAACGCGAAAAAGCCGAGCCCCATGGCGCAGACGCCGACCAGGCCGCGGGCGATGTGGTTGAACGGACGCTTGGTGGTGAAGGCAGTGCCGAGTTCTTTCCTGAAGGCCAGGAAGGCGATGATCGGGAAGATGGCGAAGAAAGAGCGGAAGAAGACAATCTGGCCGGCCGGAACGGTGCCTGCGGCTTTGATGCAGGTCTGCATGCCGACGAAGACCGCCACCGACACGATCTTGAGCATGATGCCGGTAAGCGTGTCGTGCCCGCCGGCATCATCGCTGGCTGTGGCCGAGGGGCTGCCGGGGCCTGCTGTCACGCTCCCGACGCTTCTCGGATCGTCGCCCAGATACGCGCCGGCGTTGCCGGCATGTCGATGTGCCTGACGCCATAAGCGCGCCAGAGCGCGTCGGTCACCGCATTGAGTGCCGCCGGGGTCGAGCCGATGGTGCCGGCCTCGCCCGCGCCCTTGATGCCAAGCGCATTGGTGGTCGAAGGCACGTTGCGGGTCTCGAAATGAAAGAACGGGAAATTGTCGGCGCGCGGCATGGCGTAATCCATGAAGCTCGCCGTCAAAAGCTGTCCGTCCTCGCCATAGATAGTGTCCTCGGTCAGTGCCTGGCCGACGCCTTGCACGACGCCGCCATGCACCTGGCCGGCGAGCAGGATCGGGTTTACGGTCACGCCGAAATCGTCGACGATGGTGTAGCGGACGATCTCGGTCGCGCCGGTGTCGGGATCGATCTCGACCTCGCAGATGTGGGTGCCGTTGGGATAGGTGCATTCGTCCTGCACGAACTCGCCAAAGCCCTTGAGATCGTCAGGCGTCTTGGCGGCCTTGGCGATGCTGGAAAAATCGAGCGAGCGATCGGTGCCGACGATGCGGGCAACACCATCGGACAACTCGATGTCGCCGGCAGAAGCCTCGAGCTCGTCGGCGGCGATGCGCTTGATCTTGTTGGCCAGATC
>NZ_RZQE01000701.1:0-2288 GCF_004022955.1 Mesorhizobium sp. M7A.F.Ca.US.002.01.1.1
GGTCTGAGGGGGGGATCAGACCTGGTAAGAACCTTTGTTGGCCGCGGAGGTTCCACCCGAACAAAAAAATTGCCGATGGCCCGTCCGCGGAATTCAAGCAGTGGAGGCGATTTCTTCGCGAGACCACTCACAGTTTGGAACTTTCCGCTCGCAACCGGGTTTGGTGGCGCGGTGGGAGGAATTGCGATTGGATTGTTTTCAGAGGCTCGAAGCGCTGGTCGACAGCGCCGGTCTCGACGATATCGAGGAAGCAACCGCTCTGCTGCGCCGGTTCAAGGGCAGGTCGCGCGAGGTCGCGGCAGCCATCGACGAATTCATGCTCGATTTCATGACCTTGGTCTTCGTCGTCGAAAACGGCGAAGAAGGTTTCGAAAGGCCGGTCCGCAAGCTCGCTCGCACCAGGCTTTCAAAGCTTGAGCGGCTGGTGACTGTAACGGCGGAGGAAAAGCCGGCTTCCAGCGCCGGCCTATCCCTTCAGGATGGCGGCTAGCCTTGGAATGCCTTCGCTCACCGCGCGCCGGTCGGCGAGCGTGAAGGACAGCCGCAGCGTGTTGCGCCCGGTGCCATCGGCATAAAAGGCGTTGCCCGGCACGAAGGCGACCCGCGCTTCCTTCACCGACCGAGCCAGAAGCTCGGTGGCGTCGGCCCCTTCCGGCAGTGTCACCCAGACGAACATGCCGCCTTCCGGGCGGCTCCAGGTCACGCCTTCGGGCATGTGGGCTTCCAGTGCCGAGAGCAGCCCGTCGCGGCGCTCGCGATAGGCGTCGATGAGTTTTTCCACCTGGCCTTCGAACACGGCTTCGGCGACGCGATGCATCACCACCTGGTTGATCGACGGGCTGTGCAGGTCCGAAGCCTGCTTCATCAGCACCAGCTTCTCGACAATGTGGCGCGGCGCGCACACCCAGCCGACCCGCATGCCCGGCGACAGGATCTTCGAGAACGAGCCGCAATAGAGCGTGCGCGCCTTGTCGATGCCGCCGGACCGGGCACAATCGAGCGCCAGGATCGGCGGCTCGCCATCGCCGTCATAGCGCAGCGCGCGGTAAGCGGCATCCTCGAGGACGGCGATGTCGAGTTCGCCGGCAAGGTCGAGCACCGCCTCGCGCTGCTCACGGTTCAGCGTGTTGCCGGTCGGGTTGGCGAAATCCGGCACCAGATAGGCGAATTTGGCCTTGCCGCCATTGGCGGCCGCCGCCGCGCGATAGGCATCGGGCGTCATGTTGCCGCCGGCCGGGGTCAGCCGGTCGTAGCGCGGCTCATAGGCGTTGAAAGCCTGCAGCGCGCCGAGATAGGTCGGCCACGTCACCAGCGCGGTGTCGCCCGGCGACAGGAACAGCTTGCCGAGATAATCCAGCGCCTGCTGCGAGCCGGAGGTGATGAAGATGTTGGCCTCGTCGCAGGCGACGCCGAGCTTGCCCATCTGCCCGGCGAGCCAGCGCCGCAACGGCAGATAGCCTTCCGAGACCTGGTACTGCAGCGCAGCGCCCGCCTCGGCGCCACCCAGCACATCGGCATAGGCGTCGCGGATCGCCTCGGCTGGGAACAGCGCCGGATCGGGAATACCGCCGGCAAACGAGATGATGTCCGGCTGGTCGAGCAGCTTCAGCAGCTCGCGGATTTCGGACGCTTTCATGCGCGACGAGCGCGAAGCCAACAGGTTCATAAGGGTCACGGCACGCCTCCCCGACGCTGCAATATAGGTCAACTTGACTGACCTATATCCCCTCTTGGCCGCGAATTGAAGTGTGCCTGAACGGTTTCCCGAATGCGCCAGCACTGGCGCACTGCTCGAACGCCGCGAGCAGTTCCACAAAAGTGTTGCAGCGTTTTCCGACCGCCTAAAGGCTCTTCTTGTAGCCGAGATGGCTGCCGGTGAAGCCGAGGCTTTCGTAAAAACGATGCGCGTCCGCCCGCCCTTTGTCGGTGGTCAGTTGAACGAGGCCGCAGCCGCGCGCGCGGCACGCGTCGATCGCCCATTCGATCATCTGCCTGCCGATGCCGTCCGAGCGCCTGTGGCCGGCGACCCGAACCGCCTCGATCTGGCCGCGCCACGCGCCCTTGCGCGAGAGCCCGGCAAGGAAAGATATCTGCAAGGTGCCGACCACCTCGCCGCCATCCACGGCCACCGCCAGCAGCTGATTGGGATCGGCGTCGATGGCGTTGAAAGCGTCGACATAACCTTGCGCCAGCGGCAAGGAAGCGTCCTCGCGGCCGGCGCCAAGCGGGTCGTCGGCCAGCATGGCCACGATATCAGGGAGGTCGGAGGCTTGCGCACGGCGGAAGGT
>NZ_RZQE01000702.1:0-2282 GCF_004022955.1 Mesorhizobium sp. M7A.F.Ca.US.002.01.1.1
GTCCAGGGCCTGGCCGAAGGCATCCATTTCGGCAAGAAGGCCGGGCTCGACATCGAGAAGGTGATCGAGGTGATTTCCAAGGGCGCCGCGGGCTCCTGGCAGATGGAGAACCGCCACAAGACGATGAACGCCGGCAAATATGATTTCGGCTTCGCCGTCGACTGGATGCGCAAGGATCTCGGCATCTGCCTGGCCGAGGCCGACCGCAATGGCGCCAGACTGCCGGTCACCGCACTCGTCGACCAGTTCTACAAGGATGTGCAGGCGATGGGCGGCAAGCGCTGGGACACGTCCTCGCTGCTCGCCCGTCTCGAAAAATAGGTCTCTGCCGTGGCAGAGCTCTCGCCTCAATCCAGTGCCGCGGAAATCGTCGCCCATCTTCGCGCCATCGGATCCGAGCAGAACCGCCTCGGCATGTTGCGCTACGGCATCAAGATCGACCGTGCACTTGGCATCTCGCACGGCATGCAGCGGCAGATCGCGCGGACGATCAAACGCAACCACGAGCGCGCCTTCGAGCTATGGGACAGCGGCATCATGGAGGCGCAGTTCATTGCCTCCGTCACGGCTGACCCGAAACGGTTTTCTGCTGAAGATGCAAGGCGATGGGCGGCTAGTTTCGACTCCTGGGACATCGTCGACGGCGTCTCGGATCTCTTTGTCGATACGGACGCCTGGAAAGAACTGATCGCCGAGTTCGCGGCCGACGAGCGGGAGTTCGTTCGGCGCACGGCCTTCGCCATGATGGCCTGGTCTGTCGTCCACCGGAAGCAGGAGCCAGGGGCGACCTTCCTCTCCTTCCTGCCGATCATCGAAACGCACGCGAACGACAGCCGCAATTTCGTGAAGAAAGCCGTGAACTGGGCGCTTCGGTCGATCGGTAAGCGATCGATGAACATGCACGGTGCCGCCCTGGCTGTCGCCGAACGACTGGCGCAGTCGGCCGACAAGACGGCGCGCTGGATCGGCAAGGACGCCGTAAGGGAGCTGACCAATGCCAAGACGCTCGCGCGGATCGCCGCCAGGAAAGGCTGACGGCGCGCGTTCCGCCATGTCAGTATCTCGCCGACATGTGAAGTGGCTGCCGACATGTGATGCGCCTCGAGCGTTGACATCTTTGGCAGCGGCGTCTTTACTTTAGGCTCAAAGGAAGCGGCCGATGAGCAATCCTCTAAAATCAACCCTGGCGCTCGCTGCCGCTTTGTTTGTGTCCGCTGCCGCCGATGCCTCGGCCGAGACTGCGCACATATTCTGGAAGGATCTGCGTCCGGCTACGCAATCCGCCGCCGAAAACGTCGGGCTGCCGATGATCGCGGCAAAATTGCCCGACCATGGCGAAACGCTGTCCGTCAATCTTCAGGACAAAAGCATTCAGCTAGCCGGCTACGCATTGCCGGTCGATCGCGACGGTGATCTTGTCTACCAGTTCCTGCTGGTACCCTGGACGGGTGCCTGCAGTCACATGCCGACGCCGCCGCCCAACCAGATTGTCCTGGTTACGCCGGCCCGTCCCTTCAAGATGTCCGAGGCCTATCAGCCTGTAGCGGTCACCGGCGCGCTGAAGCCGGACATGGAGAAGAACCAGCTGTTCATCCTCGACGGCGTCAGCATCATCCAGTCTGGCTACAGCGTGCGCAAGGCAGATGTGGTGAGCGTCGAGACCGTGCCGGATACGATCACTCTGCCGGTGAACTCACCCTGGAGTTTCCTCAACAAAAAGAAGAACTAAGCGGGATGACTTTATGTGACGTTCAGCTCAGGCAGCGTTGGCACCCGATTCCTTGTCCAGAACCATGTAGTCGAGCGGGATTTCGGTCGTGTACTTGATCTGCTCCATGGCGAAGGACGACGACACGTCACGAATTTCGATCTTGGCAATCAGCCGCTTGTAGAAGGCGTCATAGGCGGCGATGTCGGGCACCACGACGCGCAGGAGATAATCGACGTCGCCGCTCATGCGGTAGAACTCAACCACCTCGGGAAACTCCTGGATGACTTCCGAGAAACGCCGCAGCCATTCATGGCTATGCGAATTGGTGCGGATCGACACGAAGACGGTGACGCGCACATTGACCTTTTCATGGTCGAGAATGGCAACGCGCCGCTTGATGACGCCCTCTTCCTCGAGCTTCTGGATGCGTCTCCAGCAAGGCGTCGTCGACAGCCCGACTTTCTTGGCGACATCGGCGACCGCGAGTGTCGCGTCCTCCTGCAAGAGGCGGAGAATTTTTCTATCGAGGCGATCCATATCGTGCTCCCAAAGGAATAGAATGCCTATACTC
>NZ_RZQE01000703.1:0-2277 GCF_004022955.1 Mesorhizobium sp. M7A.F.Ca.US.002.01.1.1
CGTTTCGAGCCCTAAAGCTGACATTCGCGTCTGTAGCTCAGTAAGGGTTGGAATAAGTCGAACGGTGCCACGGGTGCGCGGGTGGTAAACCCGAAAACCAGGAGGGGGGCGGCTCTGCTCCCATTTCGACGGCGGCGGCAACATTTTGAGACCAGACCCTCGAGGCCAATGGCGCGCAAGGCGGCCTTTTCAAAGGTCAACAACGCCGAGTTAAACGTCGAGCAAAACCGTTCCTTGCGGGCGGCTGCAACATGCCAGGACATAGCCGGCCGATTTATCTTCAGCATTCAGCCCGCCTAGATCGTCCATGGCAACTTCGCCGGATAGTTTGGCTATTCGGCACGTTCCGCAAACGCCCTGCTGGCAGGCGGTTGGGATGTAGATGCCACAGTTCCGTGCCGCTTCAAGCAGGGTCTCTCCGGGCGCGCAGTGATGCTCCACGCCCGAGCGGGCGAAACGGACCGAAGACGAAATCGCTGAAGCCAATTCCGACCGCGAACCATTGCTGCCTCCGAAACTCTCCTCGTGATACTGCGCCGGCGGGAAGCCTATTGCGTGAAGGCAGGCCCGTGCCGTCTTCATGTACCCTTCGGGTCCACAGGCAAAAACGGTGCGCCTGTGGAGATTGGGAACGAGGGTCAGCAGCATCTGACTGTCTATTCGGCCAGTTGGCCCCCTCCAGGTGCGATCTTCCTGGCTGCAAACGCACGTTACCCGCACGTTGGGGAAGCGAGAGGCAAGTGCGTCCAATTCCCGTCGAAAGATTATATCACCTGGCGTTCTGGCACTATGAATGAAGGAGATATCCTGGTCGGTTGCGCGGTCGGTAAGCGCACGCAACATCGACATCACGGGCGTTATCCCGCTGCCGCCCGAAAGGAAGAGCGGCGTTTCATATGGCAGGTCATCGAGATTGAATGAGCCGAGCGGCCCTTCGATTTCGACCTCGTCGCCCGCCCCCAAATTGTCGTGGAGCCAATTCGAAACCAGGCCGCCCGGTGTTCGCTTCACCGTGATCTGCAGGTCGAGCGGTCGCGTCGGTGGTGAGGAAACAGAGTAGGAGCGCGTCACCGCGGCACCCTCGATCTTGAGGTGCACGAGCACATACTGGCCCGCGCTGAAGCAGAACATCCGATCCGTCGGGGATGTGAAAACGAAAGTTTTCACATCGGGCGTCTCCTCGATTACACGACGGCAGAGTACGAGCTGCGATGTGGTTTGTGCCCATTGCCGATGACGCATCATCGGGAGGAGGCCGGGGGTCCCAACGTGTGCGTTCATCATTCATCTCGGTTTGAAGTAGAGCCAAGATGCCATTTCCAGGCCCGCCATAACAGGAGCCTCCCTCGCGAGTTATGATCGATTATTTCGACTACATATCCAGTGACATCACGGCAACGTGAAGGGCGCGGATTCCCTTGCGGATGATCGGTTCGTGCTTGCGGCGCGCCAGGATGGCCGTGTGTACCGGCTGATGCAGGGTCGGAGCACCTTCGACGATGAACGATGGGCGTTCGAGGGCGAACCTGCGCGCATCGTCACTTCGCATATAGCAGGTCCCGCCCGCGCGCCGTAGCATCATCTCCGCCAAGGTTTCTGATCCCATGGAAAGGCGACAGATCGCCAACTCGCCAAGCAGTTCGGCATGGGCCTTCTCCAGCAGGACCGTATAGCCAGGACGAATATAGGTTTCAGGTTCGACCTCGGAGAGGGTTCTGGCTACCGTGGAAACCATCACATATTCCTCAACCATCAAATGTTCATAGGAGATTTCGGGTAGGTATCGCGGGGCGTAAAGCACTGCGATGTCGAGATTTCCCATGCTTAGGTCGCTGACCATCTGGTTCGAATAATCCGACTCGACATGGATCGACGATTTGGGAAGAGCCTGACACAGCGTCTCCACCCAACCCGGCAAAACCGAGCGGGTCATCCCGACCTGCGCGGCGACGCGCAAGGTGCCTTCGAAACGATTGAACGCCCGGACATCGTGGCGAGCCTGCGACCATGTGGACAGCAGGGATCTTGCGTAAGCTTCGAACCGGCGTCCTGCGGCGGTCGGTTCCGCCCCAGCGCGTCCGCGCTGGAACAGTTCGGACCCGATTGCGCTCTCGAGGTTCTTGATGCGGGTGCTGATCGTCGACTGGGTCAATCCTAGCCGATCCGCGGTGCGATTGAAGTTTCTCGATTCGATGATGTCCAGAAAGGTCTCGATGTGATCAAGTTGCATGAAATCTCCAATCGAAAAACTCGATCATATTCCACGTATCATAAGCT
>NZ_RZQE01000704.1:0-2276 GCF_004022955.1 Mesorhizobium sp. M7A.F.Ca.US.002.01.1.1
GTCCTCGGCCGTGCGGCGCATGAGGAAGTCCGCGCCGTCGACCGGACGGGCAAGCGCGCGCCGCTTGTGCGTCAGCCACAGAGAGGTATCCATTATTGGCTGCAACGGGCAGATCCTTTGTTTGTCCACGCTCCGAGATCGTTGATATAGTGGCGCGCAGGAGCAACCACGTGGCCGATCCGATGCCCAAGATCAAGTCCATCGGGATCACGAACCTGGCCCGGTCGGTTGTCGGCTGGCCGGCGCGGATGCTGTTTCCGCCGGTCTGCGCCGGTTGCCGCCGGCATGTCTCGCAGCCGGGCGTGCTGTGCGGCGCCTGCTGGCCGAAGCTCAGGCTGCTGGAGCGGCCATGGTGCCCTGTCATGGGTACGCTGTTCACCCACCATATGGGCGAAGGCTTTCTGTCGGCCGAGGCGATTGCCGATCCGCCGCCTTTCGAGCGGGCGCGGGCGGCGGTCGCCTATTCCGGCGTTGCGCGCCAGATGGTGCAAGGGTTGAAATACCAGGATCGCACGGATCTGGCACCTTGGATGGCGCGCTGGATGATGCGTGCGGGTGCCGATCTCATCGCCGAGGCGGATGTGGTGGTGCCGGTGCCGCTGCACTGGCGACGGTTTTTCAGGCGGCGCTTCAACCAGTCGGCGGAACTGGCAAGGGCGGTCTCGGCACTTAGCGGATTGCCCTTCGCCCCGTCGGCGGTGCGGCGCGTGAAACTCACCCGCCAGCAGGTTGGGCTGGAGCGCGGCGAACGCGAGGAGAATGTGCGGGCCGCGTTCCGGGTGCCCGCCGAGGCGGAAATCGAGATCGCCGGCCGCAGGGTGCTTTTGATCGACGATGTCTACACCACCGGCGCCACGGTGCGTTCCGCCACCAAGGCGCTGAAAAGGGGAGGTGCGGCCGCCGTCGACGTGCTGACCTTTGCGCGTGTGTTGCCGGGGGACTTTCGGGCGGACGAGTCCGCGACTATATAAGTCGGCAACGAACAGCGGAAATTCGTCATGACCGATGTCACGATCTACACCCGCATGATGTGCGGCTATTGCACGGCAGCCAAGCGGCTGCTCGAGCGCAAGGGCATAGCCTTTACCGAGCACGATGCCTCCTTCTCGCCGGAATTGCGCCAGGAGATGATCTCCCGGGCGCATGGCCGCACGACCTTTCCGCAGATTTTCATCGGCGATACGCATGTCGGCGGCTGTGACGACCTCCACGAGCTGGAGGCCGAAGGCCGGCTGGACAAATTGCTCGCCAACGGCGCGACGAATTGAGGGAATGACGATGGGTGTTTTCAAGGCCGCTGCGATCCAGATGCGTTCGGGCGAGAGCCCCGAGCGCAACGCCGCCGATCTCGAACGGCTGGTGCGTGAAGCAGCCAGCCTGGGTGCCACCTACATCCAGACGCCGGAAATGACCGGGGCGCTGATCCGCGACAAGGAAGCTCGCGCCGCATCGTTCACGTCGGAGGACAAGGACATCGTCGTTGCGACCGCGCGCAGGCTGGCCAAGGAGCTCGGCATCTTCCTGCATATCGGCTCGACCGCCATTCTGCGCGCCGACGGCAAGCTCGCCAACCGGGCGCTGCTGTTCGGGCCGGATGGTGCTGCGCTCGCCGCCTACGACAAGATCCACATGTTCGACGTCGATCTCGACAATGGCGAGAGCTGGCGTGAGTCCGCCGCCTATGAACCGGGAACCGAGGCCGTCGTCACCGACATCGAGGGTGCAAAGCTCGGCTTCGCCGTTTGCTACGATCTGCGCTTTCCGCAACTCTTCCGCGCCGAGGCGTTGGCCGGCGCAGACCTGTTTTCCGTACCGGCTGCCTTCACCCGCCAGACCGGCGAGGCGCACTGGCACGTGCTGCTCAGGGCCCGCGCCATCGAGAACGGCGCCTATGTCGTCGCCGCCGCGCAGGGTGGCTTGCATGAAGATGGCCGCGAGACTTACGGCCATTCGCTGATCGTCGATCCGTGGGGCCGGATCATTGCGGAAGCCGCGCATGACGAACCGGCGGTGATCGTCGCCGAGATCGACCCGGCGCAGTCGCTTGCCGCGCGCAAGAAGATCCCCAATCTCAGGAATGCGCGGGATTTCGCCGTCAATGCCGGCTCGGGCGAGGCGCCACGGCTCAGGGGTGCAGCCTCTTGATCCGTTTTGCCCTGATCTGCGAGCACGAGCACGAATTCGAAGGCTGGTTCCGCAGCAACGACGATTTCGACACCCAGAAGAAGCGCGGCTTCGTCGATTGCCCGAGCTGCGGTTCGCACAAGGTGCAGAAA
>NZ_RZQE01000705.1:0-2270 GCF_004022955.1 Mesorhizobium sp. M7A.F.Ca.US.002.01.1.1
GACCCCGACCATGCCGTATTTCAGCCCTTCCATCACTCGGAAGGCGCGGCCGAGGTCACCGGTGTAGAAGTAGCAGGCAAGGCCGAATTCGGTGTCGTTGGCGAGGGCGACGGCTTCCTCTTCGGTCTCGAACTTGAACACCGGTGCGACCGGGCCAAAGATCTCTTCCTTCATGAAGCGCATCTTGGGTGTCGCGTTGGCGATGACCGTCGGCTGGAAGAACGAACCGCCGAGCGCATGGCGCTTGCCGCCGGCAACGATCTTGCCGCCCTTTGATGTGGCGTCGGCGATCAGTTCCTCGACCTTCTCGACCGCCTTCTCGTCGATCAGCGGCCCCTGCTGCACGCCGTCCTCGAGGCCGGAGCCGACCTTCAGCGCGTTGCTGGCGGCAGCGAGCTTCTCGACGAACTTGTCATAGACACCTGCCTGGACAAGGAAGCGGTTGGTGCAAACGCAGGTCTGGCCGGAATTGCGGTACTTGGCGGTGATGGCGCCGGCGACGGCACGCTCGAGGTCGGCGTCGTCGAAAACGATGAACGGCGCGTTGCCGCCGAGTTCCATCGACACCTTCTTGACGGTGACCGACGACTTCTGGATGAGAAGCTTGCCGACCTCGGTCGAGCCGGTGAAAGTGATCTTCGACACCAGCGGATTGGCGCAGATCTCGTCGCCGATCTCGCTGGCCGAACCGGTCAGGATGTTGACGACGCCCTTGGGGAAACCGACTTCCTCTGCGAGCGCGCCCCAGGCGAGACCCGAATACGGCGTCTGCGACGCAGGCTTGACCACGGCGGTGCAGCCGGCGGCGAGCGCCGGGCCGAGCTTGCGGGCCAGCATCGAGGACGGAAAATTCCACGGCGTGATGGCGGCGATGACGCCAACCGGCTCCTTGGTCACCAGGATGCGGCGGTCCGCCCATGGCGACGGCACGACGTCGCCATAGGTGCGGCGACCTTCCTCGGCGAACCACAATATGTAGGACGCGGCCGAGCCGATCTCCCCCTTCGATTCGAACAGCGACTTGCCCTGCTCGATGGTCAGCAGTTCGGCCAGTACGTCCTGATTGTCCATCATCGCGTCGTGCAGCTTGCGCAGCAGCTTCGAGCGCTCGAGCGCGGTCGTCTTGCGCCAGGTCTTGAAAGCTTCCGCGGCGGCTTCGATGGCGCGGCGGGTCTCGGCCTTGCCCGACTTCGGCACGGTGCCGATCTTGAGACCGGTGGCAGGGTTGTTGACGTCGACCGTCTGGCCGCTGTCGGCCTGCACCCATTCGCCATTGATGAGATTGGCCTGCCGCATGAAATGGCTGGTTTTCTGAAGCATGCTATCCTCCGTTCGGCGCCCTGACGGGCGGGTCTGTGAAATCTTCGGTGCGCGTGCGCCATGGACTGAGGCCGGCACGCCGGAGCCACTGCTCTTTACCGAGGGCAAGGCACGCAAGCAATCGCAAGATGGCATATAGGGCTTGGGCCAGAGCGAGACGAGAGCAGGCTGACGTGCTTACACCGATGCCTTACCCGAAAACGTACAAGACAACAGTCAGCCAGAACGCGGTGGTGACGGCGGCGCAGGCCGTGGCGAGGGTCATCTGGTTCGACGCTAACGCCTGGCCGGTGTTGAACTGCACCGCGATCAGATAGGAATTGACGCCGGATGGCATCGCGGCCACCATCACCGCCACCTTGGCCGTCAAGGGCGGCATGCCGAGCAACCAGACGAAGACCAGCACCAGCGCCGGCATCAGGAACAGCTTCAGCACCGAAAGCGCCAACGCCGGCCGGACATTGCCCGATATGCCGAAACGGCGCAGGCTGAGCCCCATGGCGAACAGCGCCACTGGCCCGGCAGTGTCAGCCAGCGTATCGACCAGCCGCGTGGCAAGGTTCGGCAGCGGCGCGCCGGTTAGGCGCCAAGCCAGCCCGGCCAGGATACCGATGATCAGGGGATTGGTGAACAGTCTTCTCAGAAAGCTCTGGACGATGCGCAGCGGGTGTACGGGCTCACTGCCACCGCGGCCAAATATCTCGAACATGATGATCGAAGCCATCATCATGGTCGGCAGATGCACGGAAACGAGCAGCGACAGCACTTCGAATCCCCTGGACCCGAATACGCCGAGAACGAAGGGAATGCCCAGCAGCACTACATTCGAGAAGGACGACGACACTCCACCGACGATGCCTGCGCGTGCGTCCCGCCCGAAGATCCGCGTCGTCACCAGATGGCCGGCAGCCCATGTCATTGCAACCGCCGTGAAGTAAGCGCCCCACAGC
>NZ_RZQE01000706.1:0-2264 GCF_004022955.1 Mesorhizobium sp. M7A.F.Ca.US.002.01.1.1
GGATTGAAGGAGACGTTCGAGCCGAGAGAGTAGCCTCGCGAGCTCAGGTCGCCGGCGGTCAGTTCGGAATTGCCGATGTTGAACAGCAGCAGTGCCTGGATGGCATTGATGTCGGAACGGCCGTTGCGGTCGAATTCGTCTTTGATCACATCAAGCAGGCGGCGGTGCAGCCGTTCAACAAGCTGCAGCGATTCCATGTACAGGGAACGGATAGCCTCACGGCGATCGTCGGATACGTTGGCGGTCTTCGCCGCCGGACGCGAATTGATCATTGTCTTTGCCTCTCGTTTGTCGCCCTGGTGATTTTTTGTTTTTCACCTTGATCGCGACACTATCGAATACTCATAAAATTCGACTTAAACGCTAGGGCTAACAAGAGCTTACCGGTAAGGGGTTTCGGAAGAGGCTTAACGAACGGTCACCCGAGCAAGGATAATTAACCTAAAGATTTCGGCAACGATTGCAGGGCTCATTCGAGGCGACAGCCGGGCCGCCAATGGGTTCACGGCTTAGTGGCGGACCGGGCGCTTCTGCAGGTAGATGACGACGCGAAAGACGATATAGAGCACCGCCACCGCCGCATGCGAGACGACAATCAGCAAGCGGTGGCCGAACAACTCGGGAAAGCCGGCGTACATGACCGTCTCGGTCACCGCGCAAATGAACCATATCACCGGGCCCCAGGACGCCAGCATCCACAGGCCGGCAGCGGCAAAGGGAAAGAACACGGCGAGCACCACCGCCGCGACCTGCCAGTGCACGGGCATCAGGTCGAAACGCCACAGTGTGCCCGGATAAAAGCCGATCAGCTTGATCCAGTAGAGAATGCCGAACAGCAGGCAGTAGCCCGATATGACGCGCTGGAACCAGGCGAAGATCACCTCCACCCCGGAGGGCTGCAGAACGATGCGCCTTGAGGTCACCTCGCTCATATCAGGAGTTCCCGTTCGCCGAGCGGAGCGAAATAGGCATCGACATCCGCTTCGCTGACCGCAGCGAGGCTTGCCGGCCGCCATTGCGGCTTCGAGCCCTTGTCGATGATGGCAGCGCGGATGCCTTCGTAGAAATCATGGCCGGCGAGCATCCGGTTGAGGATGCGGAACTCCATCTTCATGCAGGCTTCCATGGACAGCGTCAGTCCGGCGCTGATCTGCCGCCAGGCGACGCGCAGGCTAGTCGGCGAGCGGGTGCGGATCGTCGCCAGCGTCTTTGCCGCGAACTCATCGGCGGCGGCCGCACGCTCGAGGCTGTCGATGACGCGGTTCAGGGACGGTTGCGAAAAATGACGGACAATCGCCTCCAGCGTCGGCCTGTCGGTTTCTCGCCTTGCCTGCACGAAGAAGCCGCGCAGCACCGATTCCGGATCGCCGGTCAACGCCAGCCGGTCGAGGAAGCCAGCCTGGTCCTCGGCCTTGATGGTATGGGTGGCCAGCCCAGACCACAGCGCATCGCCATATCGAATGCGATTGCCGGTCAGCGCCAGATACATGCCGAAGGAGCCGCCGAGATCGGGCAGCAGGTGGCTGGCGCCAACATCCGGAAAGAAGCCGATGCCGACTTCCGGCATGGCAAACTGGGCATTCTCGGTCATCACCCGGTGCGAGCCGTGGAAGGAGATGCCGACGCCGCCACCCATGACGATACCGTCGATCAGGGCGACATAGGGCTTCTTGTAGCTGTTGATGCGGGCGTTGAGCCGGTATTCGTCGGCGAAGAACTCGACCGGCGGTTTTCCCGCCCGACCTGTCTCATAGACATGCAGGATATCGCCGCCGGCCGAAAAGGCCCTGCCCTCTGCCTTGACGACGATGACGTCGATGCCCTGGTCGGCCTCCCAGGCGGAAAGAGCGGCGTCGAGCGCCCCGATCATGCGGTGCGTCAAGGCATTGAGCGCCTGCGGCCGCGTCAAGGTGACGACGCCGGCCCGGCCCAGATGTTCGAAGCGGATCTCGTCGCCTCCGCCAAAATCCATCGTGAAAGAATCCCTCTCCCGGCCGCCGGGACTGAAGTGCTAAAGCGTGGCGCATGGGTGCGTCAATGGCGAGGACACCGGTGCAAGCTCTGGCCCGGACCAGGAGCCAGTGCTAAAAATGGAGCTGCAATACGGAAAACTGGGTAGAGTTCATTGCAGCGTACCTGGTGGGTCTTCGAACGGGACGATTGTTTATGACTCGATTTTCGCACCTTGCGCCGGTGGCAATCGGGCTGAGCCTCTGCTTGGCTGTTCACCCGGTCATGGCGGGGACTTTGGAAGACCTCTACAG
>NZ_RZQE01000707.1:0-2264 GCF_004022955.1 Mesorhizobium sp. M7A.F.Ca.US.002.01.1.1
TCCTCTGCCCGCCGCGTCCGGCGGCCTGAGCACCGCCGTGCTCGTGCAGTCGCCCGGTGGCGGACCGATCCTGGCTGCCGCGACCGACTAGATCGCGCTTCGACAAGAAATTGCGCAACGCCGCATGGAGCGGCGCCGCATAGCACGGCCGCCAAGAGGGCGCGCCTTCACGACCAACCCAAGGAGATCATCATGACCACTTCCCGCCTGACGCTGCCGGCACTCGCTCTCGCTCTGTGCTCGACGGCGCTGTTTGCCGGCGGCATCGCCCGTGCCGACGACGCGACCAATGCGATGAAGCCGGCTGCAAATGCCATGAAACCGGCCGCGGATGCGATGAAGCCGGCCGCAGACGCCATGAAACCTGCAACGGATGCGATGAAGCCTGCCGACCCGATGGCCACCAATTCCATGAAGCCGGCGGCTGACGCCATGAAGCCGGCAACGGATGCGATGGCTCCGGCCAAGTAAAGGCGGTGCTGTTTCCGGCTTCGGTCCCGCGGGTCCGAAGCCGGATGCACGTGAAAGTGAGGCTTCGGCCGCAACTCGCCCGTCGCATGATCGTATCTTATCCAATAGACTCCACATGATGGACGTCACAGGAGCTCAAGCCATGACCGACATTCAAAAACCAGTCATCAGACAATCGTCGAACGTCTTCCGCAGCGCGCTCGCCGTTCTTGCGCTGGCCGCCGCTGGCGCCGCCTTCTGGCTGACGCCGGCGGTTTCGGCCGAGGACGCGGTGAAGATCCCGCCGCCGGCACTCGACGAGAAGGCGGCCACCGGCACTGAAAAGGCAATCTTCGCCGGCGGTTGTTTCTGGGGCGTGCAGGGCGTGTTCCAGCACGTCAAGGGCGTGACCAGGGCCGTCTCCGGCTACACCGGCGGCGACAAGGACACCGCCGTCTACGAGACGGTCGGCTCAGGCCGTACCGGGCATGCCGAATCCGTCGAGATCACCTACGATCCGTCGAAGGTGACCTACGGCCAGCTGCTGCAGGTCTATTTCTCGGTCGCCCACAACCCGACCCAGCTGAATTTCCAGGGTCCGGACTCCGGCACGCAGTACCGCTCGACGATCTTCGCCGAAAACGATGCCCAAAAGAAGATCGCGCAAAGCTACATCGCCCAGCTCGACCAGGCCAAGGTGTTCCCGGAGCCGATCGTCACCACGCTGGAAACCGGCAAGACCTTCTATCCGGCCGAGAACTATCATCAGGACTTCCTGACGCTGAACCCGACCTATCCCTACATCGTCTACAACGACCTGCCCAAGGTGGCGAACCTGAAGGCCCTGTTCCCGGCGCTCTATAGCGAGAAGCCGGTGCTGGTGCTGGCGGCAAGCAACTGAGAATGCCCAATCTCCCCCTCGCGGGGGGAGATTTGCGCACTCAGCCGCCCCGCCCCTGCCGGCTACATGGCCTTCATCGCGTCACACGACACAGTCGGGTTCATGTCGGCGAAGGTGCCGGCCGGGTTCTTCTTCCAGGCCCAGACATGCAGTTCATAGAACGGGCCTAGACCGTAGCGGTTGGGCGCGCTGTCGAAATTGAACAGCTGCCCTTCCAGCGAAGCCGGACCTTTCGAGGTGATGTACTCGACGGCCACCAGCCTCAGCTTGCCGTTTGCCATCGGCTCGTACATCACCGCCTCGGGCTTGGCGAGTTCGACCGCATCGTCCTTCAGATAACCGGCATTGACATAGTGGATGCCCATGGCGCCGCCGGTGATGCCGCTGGCGCAAGGGATCGGCGCATAGCCCTCGGCCGTCGCCATCGCCACGTTCTCGAAGCGGCTGTTGGCTGCCCGCACCTTCTCGTCCAGCGCGCCAGCGTTGTGAGCATTGGCCGCGGTGGCCGCGATCGACAGGATCGAAAGGTTGATGAGGTGTTTGGTCCACAGATGGATGTTCATGTTCTCTCCTCCTTGTTGATGGCGCGCGGGAGCAGCCGCTCCCGCTGCGACGTCGGATCTCGGCTGCACGCATCGTTGGTACCGGGTGAAGTCCCAGTAGTGCGGCAGCCCCTCGAGCTCCGGCAGGCCGATGTCGCGTCTCAGATAATCGTCCTGCGGAGGCAATCGACGCCGACTCTTGCGCAATGGCGCGAACAGCAGCGAGGCCAGCCGCCAGAAAGCCCGGCCCGGTAACGGGTCTCGTCCGACGGGTCTCGACGCCGCCGACGGCCCGCTGAACGATTCGTCAGGCACGCTGCCGTCGCCGCGAAGGGCAGTTTGATGCTCATCGATCGGGTCAACGGTAAAAG
>NZ_RZQE01000708.1:0-2259 GCF_004022955.1 Mesorhizobium sp. M7A.F.Ca.US.002.01.1.1
ACCCGTGGCCGGCGTAGAAAAAAAGGGCGATATCGGCGCCGCGCACCTGCTTTGCGAATTGCGCAATCGTCGTCTGGGTCTGCAATTTGGTCAGATCGAAGCCGGAAACGACTTCAAAGTCCAGATTCTCGAGGCGTTCGGCCATGGCGTGGGCGTCGCGTACCGGATTGGTCAGCGCCGGCGCATGCTCATATTGGGAGTTGCCAAGGACCAACGCAACACGGCGTTCAGCACTGGCGGCCGACAAAGTCAAAAGCAGTGCCAGCGCTACAAGCGCAATGGCGCCCACAAGTCCACCGCAATGGCCGATACGATCAAAACCCACCCGGGACAACAGGGCGTCCCTCAGTTGACGAGCTTAGTGGCGGAAAACTCGATCCGCCGATTGAGCGCCTTGTTCTTCGGCGTGTCGTTGTCGGCAACCGGGCGCTCCTCGCCATAGCCAGTCGCCGCGATCTGGGTGCGCGGAATGCCAGCGGCAACTATGGCGTCGGCAACCGCCTGGGCCCTTCGCTCCGACAGGCGCTTGTTCTCGATGGGCGACCCGTCGGAATCGGTGTGTCCAGAAACCTCGACCTTCAGGCCCGGGCACTTGCCCACGACGCCGACGACCTCAGCAAGCAGCGGCCGGCTTTGGCTATCGAGCCGCGCGCTCGCCGTTCTAAAGTAGATGGCTCCGGTGCGCGACAGCACCGCGAACCTGTTGAGGCACTCCTCGTCGCTGAAGCTGGTCTTCGCCGCATCGGTGGTGACAGGCCCGACATCGGCAGTGCTCGCCGCAACCGGTTGGACAACAGCCGGCTTGCTGCCGTCAGCGATGAAAACGAAATCGAATGAAACCGATGCCGTGGGAACAATATTGGTCACGTTGGCCGCCTGCTGGAGTTTATCCACGTTCGGCAGCAATCCGAAGTCTTCCACATGCACGGCGACAGGAGCCTCCGAAGCGACCGACACCATGGTGTCGCTGATCATGGTGACCACGATGTTGGCTTGAAGATCCTTGTCGACCCCGTGCAGGCTGAGACGGAACGGAAGAACCGCCTTCACACGTCGCTTGGTCGCCAGGTCGGCAAATGCGGCGGGATCTACCTTCGCGGTCAGTTCGGCGGAGGGAAACTTGAATGTCTCGAAGAAAAGGAACCGCATGCGGACGTTGCGAAGGTCAACCCCTGTATCGACCGAATTGAGGTCGAAGGTGACTTTCGCATCACCCGCCGAGGTGAGGCTACCGGAAATATTCCTGATCTTGTTGGTTTCGACGATCGTGTTCTTCTTGACCGACTGGTAGGTCAGGGCCGAAGCGGTCGAGTCCAGCGTCCAGTTCGTCTCTGCCTTCGCAGTTCCCAGTCCGGGCCAAATCAACACCAACAACGCAACGACCAAGCCAAGCGCGTTTATAACGAGCCAGCCTCTTGCCCGTGTTTTCCACCAGACTCCCACGACTTCGAACATGGAACCCCCTGCCTAGAGCAGTTCACGATTTCTCAGCGAGGAGCATAGAACACTTGCTGTCGCTTGGCGAGCATCTCGAGTGGTGCGGTGCACCACTCCCGAGCGATGCAAATCTCGGGTTCATCGTCTTGGTTAGAAGGCGATCTTCAGTCCGAGCTTGGCGCCGATGGTGGAACTGTCCGATGACACCTTGCCGCGAACTTCGCCGTTGACGGTGGTCGCGGCCGACATCTTCAGGTTGAAGCCGGTCGACAGCGCGGCGGAAAAATCGGCATCGTTGAAGTCGATCTCCCTGGTGTCGATTTCGGTGGTGTTCTTGTAGCCGAAACGCTGCTGCAATTCGCCTCGCGCATAGGGGCTGATCACCATTCCGTTGCTTAGCGTGTAGTCGCCATAGATGCCGGGCTCGAGCTTGATCGCGCCGAAAGAAAGCTGGCTCTTGCCGAACTCGTTGCCGCCGCTGTCTGTATACGGATCGCCGCGGAAGGAAACGCCAAGCAGGCCGCCACGCAGATCGAAGCGGGTGCGCTCGCCCAGCTTGAAGATATGGCCGACCGATGCCGTCACTGCATAGCCCTTGGTATCATAGCTGCCGGTGGTGCCGAGCACGCCGTTCGTCACGTCGCTTCCACCGATGAAGCCGGAGGCCGAGACGAGCGCGTAATTGTAGTCCTTGCGAAACAGCGCGTAGCCGCCGAACAGGCCGGCCTTGTTGGTACCTTCGCCGATGGCATCAAATCCCCGAAACGCGCCGAGGTTGACGTCGGTCGAGGCGTAGCCGGCGAAAACGCCGATGTTCAGGCC
>NZ_RZQE01000709.1:0-2257 GCF_004022955.1 Mesorhizobium sp. M7A.F.Ca.US.002.01.1.1
CCTTCGGCGTGCTCGACCAGATCGGCCGCCCAGCGCGAGGTGACGAGATAGGCCTGCTTGAGGAAATCGAAGAAGGCGTTGCGGCCCCATTCCGGGTCGAGGAAGCGCTTGTCGCCGCGCTCCGGCTTGACCGCGTCTTCGGTGTCTTGCGCGGCGTTGCTGGTGCGCTGAATGGCGTTGGCCCAGACCGTCATATAGCCGGAGAACAGCCGCGTCTGCGCTTCCAGCGCGCGCTGCGGATCGGCAAGCCAGTATTCGCTGAGCTTGGAAAAGGTCTTCACCATATCGACGACGGGCTCGGCCACATGGTCGCGCACGTCGCCTTTTTCACGCGGCTCGGCCCAGGCGGAAGCGGCCTTGCCGGCCTGCTCGATCATGCGCGCCATGTTCAGGGCGAAGCGTTCCGGGTCCTTCACCAGATATTGCTCGACGGTCGAAGGCTGGTCATCTTCCGCTTTGCCCGAATCGGGTGTTTTGGACATGGTTGGCGGGGTTCCTCCCGAGGCCTTTTCTTGACATATTAACATGGGACATCCGACCGGGCCAATCTCGCTCTACCTCGGCTGCCAAGGAAACAATATGACGATTAATATTGGCGAGACTGTTTTTTTCGGTGCCGGACGTTTTTGCCGCATCGGCGCGGCGATCGTCCTCATCGGCATTGCCGGGTGCTCGAGCACCAACACGAATGGCCCGACGCCTGTCGCTGTGGGTGCGGGACCGAAGGATACCGGCACCTTCCCGAACCTGAACATCAAGCCGCAAGTGGCGGCGCCGCAGTTCACCGAAGCCGAGAAGAACGCCAAGCTCGCGCAATTGAAGGCGGATGAGAATGCGCAGGCGGCAAAGGGCGGCGGCCCCAAGGTCGTCAACCAGGCGGCGCTGACGGATCTGGCCAAGAAGCATGGCGACGAAACGCTGAAGCAGATCGAAGCCAAATGCGACCCCGCCCTCGACCCTACCTGCAAATAAGTATATAGCGCGCGCCCAACACCCCTTCGCTGTCTGGAACTGCCATGGAAGAATTTCACAAGGTTCGCCGGCTTCCGCCTTACGTGTTCGAGCAGGTCAACCGGCTCAAGGCCAGCGCCCGATCGCGTGGCGCCGACATCATCGACCTCGGCATGGGCAATCCGGACCTGCCGACGCCCAAGGCTATCGTCGACAAATTGTGCGAGGTCGTGCGCGACCCGCGCACGCATCGCTATTCCTCGTCGCGCGGCATTCCGGGCCTGCGCCGCGCCCAGGCCGCCTACTATGGCAGGCGCTTCGGCGTGAAGCTCAACCCCGACACGCAAGTGGTGGCCACGCTCGGTTCGAAGGAAGGCTTCGCCAACATGGCGCAGGCGATCACCGCGCCCGGCGACGTGATCCTGTGCCCGAACCCGACCTATCCGATCCATGCCTTCGGCTTTATCATGTCGGGCGGCGTCATCCGCTCGCTGCAGGTGGAGCCGGACGACGGTTTCATTCCGGCGCTCGAGCGCGGTGTCAAGCATTCGATCCCGAAGCCGCTGGCGCTGATCCTCAACTATCCGTCGAACCCGACAGCGCTGGTCGCCTCGCTCGATTTCTACAAGGATGTGGTCGCCTTCGCCAAGAAGAACGACATCATCATCCTGTCCGACCTTGCCTATTCGGAGATCTATTTCGACGGCAATCCGCCGCCTTCGGTGCTGCAGGTGCCTGGCGCGATCGACGTTTGCGTCGAATTCACCTCCATGTCGAAGACCTTCTCCATGCCCGGTTGGCGCATGGGCTTTGCCGTCGGCAACGAGCGGCTGATCTCGGCGCTGACGCGGGTGAAGTCCTACCTCGATTACGGCGCCTTCACGCCGATCCAGGTGGCGGCGGCACACGCGCTCAACGGCGACGGCGCCGACATCGCCGAGGTACGCGACATCTACCACAAGCGCCGCGACGTGATGGTCGACGCCTTCGGCCGCGCCGGCTGGACCATTCCGGCACCGGCGGCATCGATGTTCGCCTGGGCGCCGATCCCGGAGCCGTTCAAGCATCTCGGCTCGCTCGAATTCTCCAAGCTGCTCATCGAACATGCCGACGTGGCCGTGGCGCCCGGTGTCGGCTTCGGCGAGCATGGCGACGAATTCGTGCGCGTTGCTCTGGTCGAGAACGAGCACAGGATCCGGCAGGCGGCGCGCAACATCAAGCGCTTCCTGTCGACCAGCGCCAAGCAGCCCAACAATGTCGTGCCGCTCTCCGCTCACCGGTAAGCTTGCCGCACGCAAATTCGATC
>NZ_RZQE01000070.1:0-18661 GCF_004022955.1 Mesorhizobium sp. M7A.F.Ca.US.002.01.1.1
CTGCTCGAATTCCCGCGCCGCCTCTTCCTGGTCCATGGTGGCCGGAATGGCGTGCCGCGTCTCGTGCATCACCTCCTCGACCTTGACCGAACGCTTGGTGCGCAGGATCTGGTCGAGGTCGATGGCGCCGAGCAGCTTGAAGCTCGGATCGATGACGAAGATCTGGCTGAAGCGCTCGGGAAGATTGTTGTCCTCGCGCATGTAGTCGATGGTTTGGCCGATCGTCCAGAACGGCGGAACCGCGACGAACTCGGTCTGCATGCGGCGGCCGGCCGTCTCTTCGGGATAATCGAGCGAGCGGCGCAGCCTGATCCGCTCGGTGAACGGCAGTTGCGACAGGATCTCGTCCTGGTCTTCCTGGTCGAGATCCTCGAGAATGTAGACGGCGTCGTCGGAATCGAGCTCCTGCACCGCCTGCGCGATCTGCGCATTGGGCAGATTGTCGACGATCTCCATACGGATCGCCTCGTCGACCTCCGTCAGCGAGGAGAAGTCGAAATCGGCGCCCAGGAGTTCGACCAGCGCGCGGCGCTGTTCGGGATGCAGCGCCTCGAGCAGGTCGCCGAGCTCCGACTGGTGCAGGTCGTCGACTTCATGCTTGAGGGTCAGCGTGTCGCGGTCGGCGATCGCCGCGCCGATCCGCGCCAGGAAGGACGAAAGCACGGCGCCGTCCTCGCCATAGATGTCGGCGTGGTTGTCCTCGGCGGCCCCGGCGCCGGTCGTCCGTTCGTGCTCGCCTTCCACCAGCGCCTCCCGCCACAAGAATCCCGGAAAAGGTGCAAATCAGGTCTAGAGCATCGGACCCAAAAGGGGAAACCGGTTTTGGAGAATCCGACGCTCAAAAAGAAAGTGGCGTAAAGTGCGGGAATATCAACGAAATGCGTCCGGCCCGCAGCGGGCGAGACCGGCACAAATCGGATTATGGGAAGAGAATGGTGCGGTCGAGAAGACTCGAACTTCCACGGGTTGCCCCACAGCGACCTCAACGCTGCGCGTCTACCAATTCCGCCACGACCGCACGTGGTAGAGCCGGAACCGACCGGCTCGCGGCGTGTAGCAAATCGTTTCCGGTGAAACAAGTGCACGGCAAGCAATAATGTCAGGCGATTGGCATAATGCTCCACAGGGCCCGAACGCAGCGCCGGAACTGGACGTTTGCGCCTGATATCGCCATATGGAAGGCAAGTTGATGTCGCCCAAAGGTGCGAGGCGTTTTTGGGCGCGCCATGGACAAACGAAAAGACGATACGCCATGACCGAACGCAGCCAGATCGCCACGTCGTTCCTGCCGCTTCCCGGCTCGGCACCGGTCGAATGGCTGATCGAGCCCGGCCTTACCGCCTATCCCGAGGCACTTGCCTTCATGGAGGCGCGCGCCGAGGCGATCCGCAGCGGCGCTGCCGGCGAAATGGTCTGGTTGGTCGAACACCCGCCGCTCTACACGGCCGGCACCAGTGCCCGTGGCGAGGATCTGATCGACGCCAGCCGCTTCCCGGTCTTCGCGGCCGGACGCGGCGGCGAATACACCTATCATGGGCCGGGCCAGCGGGTCGCTTACGTCATGCTCGACCTGAAGCGGCGGCGCGAGGATGTCCGCGCCTTCGTCGCGGCGCTCGAACAGTGGATCATCGGCACGCTTGCCGCTTTCAATGTGCGGGGCGAGCGCCGCGAGGACCGGGTCGGCGTCTGGGTCGTGCGGCCGGATCGCCCTGCTCTGCCGGACGGCTCGCCGGCGGAGGACAAGATCGCGGCCATAGGCATCCGGCTGCGGCGCTGGGTGAGTTTTCACGGCATCGCCATCAATGTCGAGCCCGATCTCGACCATTTCAGCGGCATCGTGCCTTGCGGCGTGCAGGACCACGGCGTCACCAGCCTCGTCGATCTAGGCCTTCCCCTGACCATGGCCGATCTTGACCTGGCGTTGAAATCCGCCTTCGAGGATGTGTTCGGTCCCGCCACGGCGTTGCCTGTCGAAGCCGAGCGCAAAGCCGGCTGATCTTCCGGATCCGGTACGGCTCAAATCAGTTGGGCAGAGGCCCACAACACGCCATAGCCATGGATGGCGAACACCGCCAGCAACGCCGCCGCCATGGCCAGCCGGTCGATGGTGCGGATCGGCTTCAGCTCGTGACGCGGCTTCACCCCACTGCTCATCGTCAGCAGGCTGAGGAGCGAAAACACCGCTCCCGTCGCGAGCAGGAAGGTGGCGGAAAAGCCGGCCTGCCAACCCACGGCCAGGAAAGCCGAGAGCAGGAAGAAGGAAGCCAGCGCCAGCGCGACCGGTCCCGGACAGATCTGGCGCAGCACCTGGCCGCCGTCGAACTTCCACACCGGCACCAGATTGGCGATGTTGAACAGTGCGGCGAAGCCCGCCAGGGTCGCCAGCAGGGCCGCCGCCAGCCGGTGACCTTCCGCGCCGGCAAAGGTGCTTGCGGCGATGGCGATCGGCACCAGGAAGGCCGAAAAGCCGGCGCCCATCAATGCCACGAAAGCCACTTCGAAACGGCTGTCATAGGGCCGCCCGCCAATGGCGATGCCGCCGAGCAGCGGAATGAAGATCATCCGCGCCCGATTGTGGCCCATCAGCCGGAACGCCGCCATATGGCCAAGCTCATGCAGGGCGACCACCGATGTGAGGATCGCGGCCAGTGCCAAACCGCCGAAGTGAAGGCCGAAGAATGGCCACAGGATCAGCGCCGAAAGCCCGGCAAAGCCGACCTGACTGAGCGGATGCTCGAACCAGCCGCCCTTGCGATACTTTCCGGTCCGCGCCCAGCGCTGCAGCTTGGAGAATTCGCGGCGCAGGGCGAAATAGCGGAACACCAGGAAGGCAACGCCACGATAGCGATCGGTCTGGCTGAGCGTCACCCGCGTGCTGTTGCCTTCCGAAACGAGTTCGGCGGTTTCGCGAAAATCCTTCCAGAACGAAGCGTCGAGTGCCGTATCCTCGATGACACGCATCGAGAAGCGGCTGCCTTCGACGACGTCTTCAAACCGCGACTTGCGTTCGATCGGCTTGCCGTCGCGACCTTCCCAGGACAGCGTGATGCGGGCCACGCCCTCGCCGTCCGGGGCCTCGGCGGACAGGATCTCACCGGACCAGCCGGCATCGCTGCCGAGCGGCCACAGCGCCTGCCAGAGGCGCTGCCGATCCATCGCCACCAGACGGGTCAGCCGGACCGTGCGTAAACCAAGCGGCACCGTCATCAACAGAAAGATCAGCCCGAGATTGCTGGCCACCAGAATGGCCGTGACGATGGGCGACACCTGGACGTTGCTCCCTGTCTTGCCGGGGCACTCTAACGTCGCTGCGGCAAGAAAAGCTTAACGGCGGAGCGGTCTTCGACCGCATGGGACCCACGGCGGCGAACGCCGCCAAATCACATGGCTCCGATCCAGATTGCCATGGAGACGAGAAAGGTGCTCATGCAAACCAGTGAGATGACATCCTGAACCAGATCGGTCATAACTCTCTCCTGTTGTTGATATGTTCGTATTTTGTTCTAATTTTGTTCAAATGTCAAGGCGCACAATCCGGCCGTGTCCGAATTTCCGGGCGATCAGATCGGCAGGGTTAAGAAAAGGTTGACGGGCGAACGACGGTTGCCCAGCGCCGACCAGGGCACGACGAGACTGGGGTCAGGCAGAGCCGAGAATGGTGGATTTCGAGAACCGGAGCGGAGCGTACTTTTGGGTACGCGAGCACCATTCTACCGCGACGGGGTAGAACGGGAAGCGCAGGAAGCCGCCTTTCGCAGGCCGGCCTCACCCCAGTATCGCCGTGCCCTAGAGCGGCACCACTTTGCCGTCGGCTAGCGTGACGCGCCGGTCCATGCGCGATGCCAGTTCGTGATTGTGGGTGGCGATCAGCGCCGCGAGGCCCGATTGCTTGACCAGCGCCGCCAGCGCCTCGAACACATAGGACGCGGTGACCGGGTCGAGATTGCCGGTCGGCTCGTCCGCCAGCAGTACCAGCGGCGCATTGGCGACCGCACGCGCAATGGCGACGCGCTGCTGTTCGCCGCCGGAGAGCTCGGACGGCCGGTGCGCCGCGCGTTTGCCGATCTGCATGTAGTCGAGCAGCTGCGCCGCGCGCTCGGCCGCGTCCTTGCGGCTGAGCCCCTTGATGAGCTGCGGCATCATGATGTTTTCCAGCGCCGAGAATTCCGGCAGCAGATGATGGAACTGGTAGACGAAGCCGACATCGTTGCGGCGGATCGCCGTGCGCTCGTCGTCGGACAGCCGCCCGCAGGCGCGGCCGGCCAGGATGACGTCGCCGGCGTCGGGACGCTCCAGCAGGCCGGCGGTGTGCAGCAGCGTCGATTTGCCGGTGCCAGACGGCGCCACCAGCGCCACCATCTCGCCGCGCTTCAGCGAGAAGTCCGCACCATTGAGAATGGTGAGCTTTCGCGGTCCCTGGACGTAGTGCCGCTCGACGCTCTTCAGCTCGATAATGACCTCGGCCACTATTCGTACCTCAAGGCTTCGACCGGATCGAGACGCGCGGCGCGCCATGCCGGAAACACCGTTGCCAGGAAGGACAGGCCGAGCGCCATCAGGACGACATAGGTCGTCTCGCGCGGATCCATCTTCGCCGGCAACTGGCTGAGGAAATAGAGTTCAGGATTGAACAGCACCTTGCCGGTCATCCACGAGAAGAACTGGCGGATCGATTCGATGTTGGTGCAGATCAGTACGCCGAGCAGCACGCCGGCAAGCGTGCCGGTCACGCCGATCGCCGCACCCGTCATCAGGAAGATGCGCAGGATGGCGCCGCGCGACGCCCCCATGGTGCGCAGGATGGCGATGTCGTGGCCCTTGTCCTTCACCAGCATGATCAGGCCGGAGATGATGTTCAGCGCAGCCACCAGCACGATCAGCGTCAGGATCATGAACATGACGTTGCGTTCGACCTGCAGCGCGGAGAAGAAGGTCTCGTTGCGCTGGCGCCAATCGACCATGTCGATCGGCCGCTGCGCCGCCGCCTCCACTTTCGGTTTCAGCGCATCGACATCGTCTGGATTGTCGACATAGATCTCGATCGTTTGCGCCCGCCCGTCCATGTTGAAATAAAGCTGCGCTTCGGAAAACGGCATGTAGACGATGGACGTGTCATATTCGGACATGCCGACTTCGAAGATCGCCGCGATCTTGTAGCCCTTCATGCGCGGCGTGGTGCCGATCGGCGTCACGTCGCCGTCGGGCGAAATCAAGGTGATGGTATCGCCAAGCGTCAGGCCGAGATTCTCAGCCATGCGCTTGCCGATGGCAACGCCCTCGCCAGAATCGAAATCGGCGATCGAACCCTGCTTGATGTTGCTGGCAACGATGGCGATCTTGCTCAGATCCTCGCCGCGTATGCCGCGAACCAGCGCTCCGGTTCCGCCGCCGACATTGCCTTGCGCAAGCACCTGGCCATCGATCAGCGGGATGGCGTATTTAACGCCTGCTACACCGTTGATGCGGCTGGCGACCTGCGCATAGTCCTCCAGCGGCGAATCGAGCGGCTGCACGATCAGGTGGCCGTTGACGCCGAGGATGCGCGTCAAAAGCTCCGCCCTGAAACCGTTCATCACCGCCATGACCACGATCAGCGTGGCGACGCCCAGCATGATGCCGAGGAACGAGATCGAGGCGATCACCGAGATCACCGTCTCCTTGCGCCGCGAACGCAGATAGCGCCAGGCGACCATGCGCTCGAAGATGGAAAAGGGTCCGGCGCCGACCGATCTTGCCGCCACCGCCTCGCTCATGCGGCGACACCGAAGCGCTTCTTCGCGTCCGCGATAGGCAGCGTCTCGCGCTCGCCGGTCTTGCGGTTCTTGATCTCGATCTCGCCGGCGGCGACACCGCGCGGTCCGACGATCACTTGCCAGGGAAGGCCTATCAGGTCGGCGGTGGCGAACTTGCCGCCGGGCCGCTGGTCGGTGTCGTCGTAGAGCACGTCCTTGCCGGCGGCGACGAAAGCGGCATGCAGTTCGTCGCAGACGCCGTCGCACTCGGCGTCGCCCGCCTTCATGTTGATCAGTCCGATGTCGAACGGCGCCACCGCCTCCGGCCAGATGATGCCGTTATCGTCATGGCTGGCTTCGATGATCGCCGCGACCAGCCGCGACGGACCGATGCCGTAGGAGCCGCCGGAGACGAAATGATCCTTGCCGTCGGGTCCGGTCACCTTGGCGCCCATGGGCTTGGAATATTTGTCACCGAAATGGAAGATGTGGCCGACCTCGATGCCGCGCGCCGAAACCTTGTCGCTCTCGCCGATCTTCTCCCACGCCGCCTCGTCATGCATCTCGTCGGTGGCGGCGTAGGGCGTCGTCCATGTCTTGACGATGTCGGCGATCTCGGCGTCGTTGGCAAAATCGGTGTTGGCGCCGGGCACATCGAGCGCAAGATAGTCGCGGTGGCAGTAGACCTGGCTCTCGCCGGTGTCGGCCAGGATGATGAATTCATGGCTGAGATCGCCGCCGATCGGCCCGGTGTCGGCCCGCATCGGTATTGCCTGCAGCCCCATGCGCGTAAAAGTCCGGAGATAGGACACGAACATCCTGTTGTAGGCCGCCTTGGCGCCTTCGAAGTCGAGATCGAAGGAATAGGCGTCCTTCATCAGGAACTCGCGCGACCGCATGACGCCGAAGCGCGGCCGCACTTCGTCGCGGAACTTCCACTGGATGTGGTAGAGATTGAGCGGCAGGTCCTTGTAGGACTTCACATAGGCGCGGACGATCTCGGTGACCACTTCCTCATTGGTGGGGCCGTAGAGCATGTCGCGGTCCTGCCGGTCCTTGATGCGCAGCATCTCCTTGCCGTAGTCGTCATAGCGGCCGCTTTCGCGCCACAGATCGGCCGACTGGATGGTCGGCATCAGGATTTCCAGCGCACCGGCGCGATCCTGCTCCTCGCGGATGATGCGGCAGACCTTGTCCAGCACCCGCTTGCCGAGCGGCAGCCACGAGAAACTGCCCTGCCCCTGCTGGCGGATCATGCCGGCGCGCAGCATCAGCCGGTGCGAGACGATCTCGGCCTCGCGCGGATTTTCTTTGAGGATCGGCAGGAAATAGCGCGACAAACGCATGGGCAGGTCCGTGAGTGAGGAGGGCCGCGTCAGAATCGGCGCGACTTTGGCTTGCTTGACCCGGCTTCATAGCCATTTCAAGGCGGAATGGGAACCCGGACGCTTCGGCCCGAAAAGCGGAATCGATTTCCAAAAAACATGGGTAGCCGGGATCAGAAGCGTCGCACCGCCGTTCGCCCGTCCAGAAGACCCACGGCGCTGCAAGGCCTCCCGGTCACTGTGCGCGTCTTGGTGATCGTTCGCCAAGCAACGCCTGCCACACTATTGTGCAGTGCAGCACGAGAATGCCCGTTTCAAGGCAAAATTCTTCGTGACATTTTCATTCGCCTTAGGCTAATGTACCTCGATAACCGAGAGGGCAGAAAAAAATCTGCTCTCCTACGCGGTCAAAGTCTTGGGAGGATGCGATCTAGGCGCGGTTACTCGCTGCCGCCGGAAACCGGAAACAGATCGGACGCGTTTAAATTGCAAGGCCTCGTGCCTTGCATTTTTTTTGTGCAATCATCTGCTTAGCGCAACGCGTTGCCAAACCACCTTACCCAGCGTCAGCGCTCGTCAGGCCGCAAAACGGCACGACATTCCCGCCGAAACCCGCCCGGTTCCGACATATGAAAACGCCGTCGCTGGACAGTCTATTTAGCCGGCGTCTGGCTGAATTCCGGCACGATGTGCGGGATGTCGTTGAGGCTGTATCCCAGCCCATGCGTCAAGCCATAGAAAATGCCCATCAGGATCGCGGTGGCGATGGTGGTGCGGATCACGGCGCGCAGCATGTGAGGCCCACGCGGCGCGCTCGGAACCGTGCCGAGCGTCACGTCGTGATCGTCGTCCTGCGTCCTCACGCTGAACGGCAGCACGGCAAACAGCACCACCCACCAGGTCGCGAAAAACAGGGCTGTGAACGAAACCCAGCTCATGATTGCTCCAGTTCGATCAGCGTGCCGAAGAAATCCTTCGGATGCAGGAACAGCACCGGCTTGCCGTGCGCGCCGATCCTCGGGTTGCCGTCGCCCAGCACGCGGGCGCCGGCGGCCTTGAGCTGATCGCGCGCGGCCAGGATGTCGTCGACCTCATAGCAAAGGTGATGCATGCCGCCGGAGGGGTTCTTCTCCAGGAAGGCGGCGATCGGCGATCCCTCGCCCAAAGGCTCCAGAAGTTCGACCTTGGTGTTGCCGACATTGACGAACACCACCGTCACCCCGTGCTCCGGCAGTGCCTGCGGCGCCGTAACCTCCGCGCCGAGCGTGTTGCGGTAGGCCGCTACGGCAGCAGCCAGATCCGGCACGGCAAGCGCGACATGGTTCAGACGTCCGAGCATAGGTTTTCCCCAGGGCAGTAAGGCAATAGGGCAGTATGGCAATAGGGGAAAAGCTGACCTGCCTCGTATCGAAATCCCTACTGCCCTACTCCCTTACTGCCCCACTCCCCTCAGCGAGTGACGAACACCGTCACCAACGGCTTCTTGCCCCAGGCTTCGTTGGCGGCGCCGCGCACGGCGCGCCGCACTGCTTCCTGCACCAGGTCGAGGTCTTTTCGGCGCTGACGGGGGATCGAGTCCACCGCGCCGATTGCCGCATCGATCATCAGATCTTCCAGCGACTCGCCACGGCCATCGGCCTCGGCGACTCCGATGGCGACCAAATCGGGGTCGCCGGCAAGCTCATATTTGTCGTCCAACACGACATTGACCGCCACGTGGCCGGCAAAGGACAATTTGCGCCGGTCGCGGATGCCCATCGCCTGATCGGTGCCGATCAGTCTGCCATCCTTGTAGATACGGCCGAACGGCACCTGATCCATGATGGTGGCTGGGCCGGGAGCAAGCCTGAGCATGTCGCCGTCGCGCACCTGCGCCACCTGGCCGATGCCCGATGTCGACATCAGCGAGCCCTGCGCCACCAGATGTGCCGCCTCGCCATGCACGGGAACGCCGATCTGCGGGCGCACCCATTCATACATCTTGCGCAATTCGCTGCGCCGCGGATGGCCGGAGACATGCACCAGCGCATCGCCGTCCTCGATGATCTTGACGCCGAGGTCGATGAGACGGTTCTTGATCTCGAGGATCGCCTTCTCGTTGCCGGGAATCGTACGCGAGGAAAACACCACCGTGTCGCCTGCCGTCAGCGACACCGACTTCATCTCTTCGCGCGACAGCTTGGCCAGTGCGGCCAGCGGCTCGCCCTGGCTGCCGGTGCAGATGATGACCAGGTTTTCGCGCGGGATGAAACCAAAATCCTCCTCGGCGATGAACTCCGGCAGACCGTCCATGTAGCCAAGTTCGCCGGCCACATCGATGACCCGCTTCAGCGAACGGCCAAGCACCAGGCACTGGCGTCCGGCATCGCGGGCCGCTTTGGCGATCGAGACGATGCGTCCGACATTGGAGGAGAACGTAGTGACGGCGACGCGGCCCTTGGCAGCCTGGATGACGCCCTTGAGGCCCTCGCCCACAGCCACTTCCGAAGGCGACTCGCCTTCGCGCAGCGCATTGGTCGAATCGCAGATCAGCGCCAGAACGCCCTTGTCGCCATAGGCGCGGAAACGCGCCTCGTCGGTCTTCGGCCCGATCGTCGGCTCCGGATCGATCTTCCAGTCACCGGTATGGATGACGGTGCCTGCCGGCGAGGTGATCGCCAGCGACATCGGCTCGGGAATCGAGTGCGCGACCGGAATGGCTTCGATCTCGAAGGGGCCGACGGTGAATTTCTCGCCCGCCCGGTAGATCGTGACCGGTATTTTCGGTGCGCCCTGCTCGCCTTGCCGCTTGGCTTCCAGCAGGCCGGCGCTGAACGGCGTCATCCAGACCGGCGCCTTCAGCTTCGGCCATGTGTCGAGCAGCGCGCCGTAATGGTCTTCATGCGCATGCGTGATGATGATGCCGCGCAGATTGGCGAGGTTCTCCTCGATGAAGCGTGTGTCGGGCAGCACCAGGTCGACGCCCGGCAGGCTGGCATCGGGGAAGGTCACTCCGACATCGATGACGATCCATTCGCGCGCGCTGGGCGGCCCGTAGCCGTAAAGAGCGAAGTTCATGCCGATCTCGCCGACGCCGCCGAGCGGCACGAAGACGAGTTCGGCGTTTTCCGCTTTCGCCATGATTTTTCCCTTCCTGGCCCTCAGGCCAAGCTCAAAAGCAATTCCGGGAAAAGTGTGTAACGGTTTTCCCACCGGAGTTGCGTAAAAACAAACAGTTAGAACCGTTCATGAACGGCCCTATGCCCTGGCCGAAGCGACCGCGCCGAAATGCACATCGCCGGCGGCGATCGTCCGAACCGAACCTTCATCGTCGCGGATCACGAAACGGCATTCCTCGTCAATGGTCTCAAACACCCCGCGCACCACATTACCGTCAATTCTGACGGCAACCTCGCCGCCGAGCCCCGCGGCACGATCAAGCCACCGTCGCCTGACGGCGGCAAGTCCGCGCCCCTCATCCCACAATCGGGCATTCTCGCTCCAGGCATCCGACAGCGCCAGGAACAGTGTTTCCGCATCGCATGCCGCGCCCAGCGCGCGCAAGGAAGTTGCGGGATACGGCAAATCCTCAGGGTATGCCACCACATTGACGCCGATGCCGACCGCCACTCCGAAACGGCCGCCCTCGAGGATTGCCGATTCCAGCAGGATGCCGGCCAGCTTGGCGCCGGAGGCAAGCACGTCGTTCGGCCATTTCAGCTCGAAACGGTTTTTTCCTTCGCTGCCACCGTCGAGGCCAATGGCGATCCGGCCCTTCGGCACCACGGCATCGAGTGCATCGGCCAGCGCCAGTCCTGCGACGAAGCCCAATGTCGCGGCAAGGCGAAGCTCTGCCTTGGTGATGACGAGCAGCGTCGCCGCCAGGTTGCCTTCCGGGGTCGCCCAGACGCGGCCGCGCCGGCCACGCCCGCTTTCCTGCTTCTTGGAAACGACCCACAATTTGCCGGCGTCGCCTGCCCTTGCGTGGTCCAGTGCCAGCGCATTGGTGGAGCCGACGCTCTCATGCGCCTCGAGCCGGAACCCTTCCGACGCCGAGGTTGGAGCCAGCCGAAATGCCATGCCGTCTAGAAAAACGTCTTGGCGGCGGCTTCGGCATAGGTGCCGATCGGCCCACCGATCAACACGTAGAACAGCACGAAGGCGCCGGAGACGCCGAGCACGACACGCAATTCCGTCGCCATCGGCACGAAGCCGCCGACCGGTTCGTCGAACCACATGATCTTGATGATGCGCAAATAGTAATAGGCGCCCACTACCGAGGCCAGCACGCCGATGATCGCCAGCGCGTAGAGATTGGCGTTGATGGCGGCGAGGAAGACGTACCATTTCCCCCAGAAGCCGGCGAGCGGTGGAATGCCGGCGAGTGAGAACATCAGGATGGTCAGGATCGTCGCCATGACCGGATTGGTCGACGACAGGCCGGCCAGGTCGCTGATCTGCTCGACATTGCCTTCCTTGCGCCGCATGGCGAGGATGAAGGCGAAGGTGCCGAGCGTCATCACCAGATAGATCAGCATGTAGATGGCAACGCCGCGCACGCCGGCCTGGCTGTTGGCGGCAAGGCCGACCAGCGCGTAACCCATATGGCCAATCGAGGAATAGGCCATCAGGCGCTTGATGTTGGTCTGCCCGATTGCGGCGAAGGAGCCGAGTGCCATCGAGGCGATCGAGATGAAGACGATGATCTGCTGCCAGTCGGCGGCGATTGGCTTGAACGCGCCCATGGTGACGCGCACGATCAGTGCCATCGCCGCCATTTTCGGCGCCGCCGCCAGGAAGGCCGTCACCGGAGTCGGCGCGCCCTCATAGACGTCAGGCGTCCACATGTGGAACGGCACCGCGGAAATCTTGAAGGCAAGGCCGGCCAGCACGAAGACGAGGCCGAAAACGAGGCCAAGCTGGCGCTCGCCGCTGCCGAGTGCCGTGGCGATTTCCTGGAAGCCGGTGTTGCCGGTGTAGCCGTAGACCAGGCTGATGCCATAGAGCAGCATGCCCGACGACAGCGCACCGAGAACGAAATATTTGAGGCCCGCTTCGGTCGAGCGCAGATTGTCGCGGTTGATCGCGCACAGCACATAGATCGCCAGCGACTGCAGCTCGAGGCCGAGATAGAGGCCGATCATGCTGTTGGCCGAGATCATCAGCATCATGCCGAGCGTGCACAGCAGGATCAGCACCGGATATTCGAACTTGTCGAAACGCTCCGCCTTGGCGAAGCGCATCGACATCACCAGCGTCACCGCCGAGCCAACCAGTGCCAGCACCTTCATGAAGCGGCCGAAGGAATCCTGGATGAAGGCATTGCCATAAGCGCTGCCCTGCCCGGTTCGGAAGATCAGCCAGGCGCCCGCGATCGCCAGCACGGCAACCGCAAGGCCGGTTACCGTGTTGGCCGTGTTGGCGCGCGAATAGGCTCCGACCATCAGCAGCGCCAGCGCGCCGACGGCAAGGATCAGCTCTGGCGTCGAGAGCGACAGGCTGGAGAGAAGGTCCGGCGTCATGGTTCGCAAAACCTCTGGTCAGTTCGCCGCCGCGGTCTGCGCGGCGCCGATGGATGCAGTGACATTGGTGACGAGCGACTTGACCGATTGGGCCGTCGCGTCGAAGACCGGGGCGGGATAGACGCCGAAGAAGATGACCAGCACGACCAGCGGGTAGATGATCACCTTCTCGCGCGGCGACAGGTCGAGCAGTCCCTTAAGGCTCTCCTTGGTCAGTGCGCCGAAGATCACCCGGCGGTAGAGCCAGAGCGCGTAGGCGGCCGACAGGATGACGCCGGTGGCGGCGAAGAACGCCACCCATGTGTTGACCCGGAACACGCCGAGCATGGTCAGGAACTCGCCGACGAAGCCGCTGGTACCGGGCAGGCCGACATTGGCCATGGTGAAGATCAGGAACACCGTGGCGTATTTCGGCATGTTGTTGACCAGCCCGCCATAGGCCGCGATCTCACGTGTGTGCATGCGGTCGTAGATGACGCCGACGCACAGGAACAGCGCGCCGGAGACGAGGCCGTGGCTGAGCATCTGGAAGATCGCGCCCTGCACGCCTTCCTGGTTCATGGCAAAGATGCCCATGGTGACGAAGCCCATATGGGCAACCGACGAATAGGCGATCAGCTTCTTCATGTCCTCCTGCATCAGCGCCACCAGCGAGGTGTAGATGATGGCGACGACGGACAGCGCGAAGACCAGCGGCGCGAACATTTCCGACGCCAGCGGGAACATCGGCAAGGAGAAACGCAGGAAGCCGTACCCGCCCATCTTCAACAGGATGCCGGCCAGGATGACGGAGCCCGCCGTCGGCGCCTCGACGTGCGCATCGGGCAGCCAGGTGTGCACCGGCCACATCGGCATCTTCACCGCGAACGAGGCGAAGAAGGCAAGCCACAGCCAGGTCTGCATGTTGGCCGGGAAATTGTGGGTCAGCAGCGTCGGGATGTCGGTTGTTCCGGACTGGAAGAACATCGCCATGATGGCGAGCAGCATCAGCACCGAACCGGCGAGCGTGTAGAGGAAGAACTTGAACGAGGCGTAGACGCGCCGCTTGCCGCCCCAGACGCCGATGATGATGAACATCGGGATCAGGCCGGCTTCGAAGAAGACGTAGAACAGCACGATGTCCAACGCGCAGAACACGCCGATCATCAGCGTTTCGAGCAGCAGGAAGGCAATCATGTAGGCCTTGACGCGCTTCTCGATCGATTCCCACGATGCCAGGATGCAGAGCGGCATCAGGAACGTCGTCAGTATGACGAACAGCATCGAGATGCCGTCGACGCCCATATGGTAGGAAATGCCGGAATCGAGCCAGGCGACCTTCTCGACGAACTGGAAGCCGGACTGCGAATTGTCGAAGCCGGTCCAGATGAACAGCGAGATGATGAACGTGAACGTCGTCGTCAACAGCGCGATGGCGCGGATGTTGCGGCGTGCATTTTCGCTGTCGTCATTGATGAATAGGATAAGCAGCACACCAACCAGCGGCAGGAAGGTGACCAGCGAGAGGATTGGCCAGGCGGTCATCAGAGCATCATCCAGGTGACGAGTGCGGCAACGCCGATCAGCATGGCGAAGGCGTAGTGGTAGAGATAGCCGGTCTGCAGCTTGACGACGCGGTTGGTGACATCGACGACGCGCGCCGAAATACCGTCGGGGCCGAGGCCGTCGATGACGGTGCCGTCGCCGGTCTTCCACAGGAAGTGGCCGAGGCGCTTGGCGGGCCGCACGAACAGGAAGTCGTAGAGCTCGTCGAAATACCACTTGTTGAGCAGGAAGGCGTAGAGCCCGCGATGCTGCGCGGCCAGGTTGACCGGCATTTCCGGCGAGCGGATGTAGAATTTCCAGGCCAGCGCGAAGCCGATCAGCATGGCGATGAAGGGCGACAGTTCGACCCACAGCGGCAATTCGTGGATGTCGTGCAGGATGTGATTGTCAGGCAATGTGAACAGCGATGCCTTCCAGAACTCGGCATAGCCCTCGCCGATGAAGGCGTTGTGGAAGATGACGCCGGCAAACAGCGCGCCCGCGGCCAGGATGAACAGCGGCACCAGCATCACCGGCGGCGATTCATGGACATGGTGCATCACCTCATGGCTCGCCCGCGGCTTGCCGTGGAAGGTCATGAAGATCAGCCGCCAGGAGTAGAAGGAGGTGAAGCAGGCGGCGATGACCAAAAGCACGAAGGCCATGCCGGCAACCAAATTGTGGCCGGCAAAGGCGCTCTCGATGATGGCGTCCTTGGAAAAGAAGCCGGCGGTGCCGATGACCGTCACCGGAATGCCGACGCCGGTCAGCGCCAGCGTGCCGATCACCATCATCCAGTAGGTGGTCGGGATCAGTTTCCTGAGGCCGCCCATATTGCGCATGTCCTGCTCGTCGGACACGGCGTGGATGACCGAGCCCGAGCCGAGGAACAGCAGCGCCTTGAAGAAGGCATGCGTGAACAGGTGGAAGATCGCCGCGCCATAGGCGCCGACGCCGAGCGCCACGAACATGTAGCCGAGCTGCGAGCAGGTCGAATAGGCGATGACGCGCTTGATGTCGTTCTGGACGAGACCGACGGTGGCCGCGAAGAAGGCCGTGAAGGCACCGATGAAGGTCACGACCGTCAGCGCCGAATGCGACAGTTCGAACAGCGGCGACAACCGCGCCAGCATGAACACGCCCGCCGTCACCATGGTGGCGGCATGGATCAGGGCCGAAACCGGCGTCGGGCCTTCCATGGCGTCCGGCAGCCAGGTGTGCAGCGGCACTTGCGCCGACTTGCCCATGGCGCCCATGAACAGGAGCAGGCAGACGATCGTCATGGCCGCCTGCTTGTCCAGCGCATGGCCAAGGAAAGTCAGCACCGCGGCACCCTGCGGTGCACCTTCGGCCGGGATGAACGTCGCCGCATTGGCGAAAATAGTGCCGAGATTGACCGAGCCGAACAGCACGAACACGCCGAAGATGCCGAGTGCGAAGCCGAAATCGCCGACGCGGTTGACGACAAAGGCCTTGATTGCCGCGGCATTGGCCGACGGCTTCTTGTACCAGAAGCCGATCAGCAGATAGGACGCCAGCCCCACCCCTTCCCAGCCGAAAAACATCTGCACGAGGTTGTCCGCCGTCACCAGCATCAGCATGGCGAAGGTGAACAGCGACAGATAGGCGAAGAAGCGCGGCCGGTTCGGATCGTGGTGCATGTAGCCGATCGAATAGATGTGGACCAGCGCCGACACGGTGTTGACCACCACCAGCATGACCACCGTCAGCGTGTCGATCCGCAGCGCCCAGGACGCTTCCAGCCCACCCGACTGTATCCAGCGCAGCACGGGCACGGTGAACACCTCGCCATGGCCGAAACCGACGGTGAAGAACGCGACCCACGACAGCACGGCCGCGATCACCAGGAAACCCGAGGTGATGTATTCGGACGCCTTGGCGCCGAGCGACGTGCCGAACAGGCCGACGATCAGGAAGCCGAGCAGGGGAAGGAAGACGATGGCCTGATACATGGTGGTTCCGTCAACCCTTCATCATGTTCACGTCTTCGACCGCGATCGAGCCGCGGTTGCGGAAGAAGACGACGAGAATGGCAAGTCCGATGGCGGCTTCGGCCGCCGCGACCGTCAGCACGAACAGCGCGAACACCTGGCCGACCAGATCGCCGAGTGCTGCCGAAAAGGCGACGAAGTTGATGTTGACCGCCAGCAGGATCAGCTCGACCGACATCAGGATGACGATGACGTTCTTGCGGTTCAGGAAGATGCCGAACACGCCGAGCGTGAACAGAACAGCCGATACGGTCAGATAATGTGCGATGCCGACAACCATTTCAGAGTCCCTCGCCTGTCTTGACCTTGCGGATTTCCATGCCGGTCGCCGGTGTGCGGCCGACCTGGGCTGCGATCGACTGCCGCTTGACGCCTGGCTTGTGGCGCAGCGTCAGCACGATGGCGCCGATCATGGCGACCAGCAGCACGAGGCCCGAAATCTGGAAGTAGTAGAGGTAGTCCGTATAGAGGATGTCGCCGAGCGCGGCGGTATTGGTCCGCGTGGCAAGATCCGGAATGGGCTTGGAGACCGTCGAAGCGAGCTGCGGCGCGAAGGTGTAGCCGCCGAGAACCACGATCAGCTCCGCCGCCAGGATCAGCCCGACCAGCGCGCCGATCGGCGCATATTGCAGGGCGCCGCTCTTCAGTTCGGCGAAATCGACGTCGAGCATCATGACGACGAACAGGAACAGAACCATCACCGCGCCGACATAGACGACGAGCAGGATCATCGCCAGGAACTCGGCGCCGGTCAGCATGAACAGGCCGGCGGCGTTGAAGAAGGTCAGGATCAGGAACAGCACCGAATGCACGGGGTTGCGCGACGAAATGACCATGAACGCCGATGCCACCGCGACAAAGGCGAAGAGGTAGAAAAAGGCCGCCTCTAGTCCACTCAACATTGGGGATCCCCCGGGTTCCTGTACAAACAGGACAACCGTCCTGTTTCGATGTTTGCCGCCTCAGGCCGCAAGTTTCGTTGTGTCCTTAGACGAGGCCCCTCGCCCCGTCCATGCGTCAAATATCAGCGGTAGGGCGAGTCCAGCGAGATGTTGCGCGCCAGCTCGCGCTCCCACCGGTCGCCATTCGCCAACAGTCTGTCCTTGTCGTAGTAGAGTTCCTCGCGCGTCTCCGTCGCGAACTCGAAATTCGGCCCCTCGACGATGGCGTCGACCGGGCAGGCTTCCTGGCAGAAGCCGCAATAGATGCACTTCACCATGTCGATGTCGTAGCGCACCGTGCGGCGCGTGCCGTCATTGCGGCGCGGGCCGGCCTCGATGGTGATGGCCTGCGCGGGGCAGATCGCCTCGCACAATTTGCAGGCGATGCAGCGTTCCTCGCCATTGGGATAGCGGCGCAACGCATGCTCGCCGCGGAAGCGCGGGCTGGTTGGCCCCTTCTCGTGCGGATAGTTGATCGTCTCCTTCGGCGCGAAGAACTGGCGCATCGACAGGAAGAAGGCGCTGACGAAATCCTGCAGCAGCAGCGATTTGGCGGCTTGGGAAAGAGCGGACATCACGCAAACCCCGTGATCTTGAGGAAGGCCGCGGTGGCGACCACCATGAACAGCGAGATCGGCAGGAACACTTTCCAGCCAAGCCGCATCAATTGGTCGTAGCGGTAGCGCGGCACGAAGGCCTTCACCATGGAGATGCCGAAGAACACGAAGCAGACTTTCAGCACGAACCAGATGACGCCCGGCACCCAGGTGAACGGCGCGAAGTCGAACGGAGGCAGCCAGCCGCCGAGGAACAGGATGGTGGCCAGCGCGCACATCAGCACGATGGCGACATACTCGCCGAGGAAGAACAAAAGGAACGGGGTCGACGAATATTCGACCATGTGGCCGGCGACCAGTTCCGATTCGGCTTCGACCAGATCGAAGGGCGGGCGGTTCGTCTCGGCCAGCGCCGAGATGAAGAAGATGATGAACATCGGGAACAGCGCCAGCCAGTTCCAGTCGAGGAAGGTGTTGGGCAGGCCAAGCCGCGTACCAATTCCATCATGCTGCGACAGCACGATATCGGTGAGGTTGAGCGAGCCGGCGGTGAGCAGAACGGTGACGATGACGAAGCCGATCGAGACTTCGTAGGACACCATCTGCGCGGCCGAGCGCAGCGCGCCGAGGAACGGATATTTCGAGTTCGACGCCCAGCCGCCCATGATCACGCCGTAGACCTCGAGCGAGGAGATGGCGAAGACATAGAGGATGCCGACATTGACGTTGGCGATCGCCCAGCCGTGGCTGACCGGGATGACCGCCCAGGCCGAGATCGCCAGCACGGCCGACACCAGCGGCGCCAAAAGAAACACGCCCTTGTTGGCGCCTGACGGGATGACCGGCTCCTTGAAGACGAACTTCAACAGATCGGCGAAAGCCTGCAGCGTGCCCCAGGGGCCGACGACGTTCGGGCCACGGCGCAATTGCACCGCCGCCCAGATCTTGCGGTCGGCGTAGAGGATGTAGGCGACGAAGATCAAAAGAACAACGATCAGCACGACTGACTTCAACAGGATCAGCAGCGCCGGCAGCACGTAGAAGGAGAAGAAAGTGTCCATGCTTATTC